>CACYNZ010000027.1:0-17055 GCA_902775835.1 uncultured Eubacteriales bacterium
GTGCACAGAAGCTGAAGAAGGCTGTGCGGGCTTCCGGCACTGCCTGCGGGCACGAGCCGGTTTTCCGGATGCAGAAGCGTACCGTCGGTGGTATAGATGAGGGCTTCATCCCGAAGGAAGGACTGGAACGCGCGGCGCCGCATGATGCCGTCCTCAAAGGACATGGCACCGGTTTCAGCACTGTACAGGGAGGTGAGCATGGACGTGCCGGTAAAGACGCGTACGCCGCCCACGCCCGGAAGGAAGGTGGCCAGTGTGTAGACCGTGGAGGCAAGCACACAGGCGGGAGAAAGACCAAAGAGCTCAAGCCGGTCGAGAAATTCGGGTTCAAAGTAGAGATTCAGAAGCCGGCCGCCGCCGGTCAGTTCTGTCACTGACGGTGTCTGGGTCATAAGGCTGGTCAGGTCCGGCATGGCGATGACGTGATCAAGGTACTGGGAACCGTTGGACAGGGCGGCGATGATGCCCTGGGCGAGCACCGGCGTGCTCTGGCCGGAGAAGGTCACGGACCGTACTTCCGGAAGAAAACCGGTGCCGTCACTGGTGGGGAAATACAGGGTAACATTGGCAGTCAGGGGAATGACCGACGCGTCCTCGCCCAGCGGCGTCTTGCGCGCGGACATCTGTTCCCAGAGCACCGCCAGGTCCTCCCCGGGATGGGCACTGACACTGCCCATGGGCAGAATATCGGCCAGGTCCAGGCCCACAGGCCGGTCATTGACCAGCACATTCACGGCGCGCACCGGTGTGACCGCGCCGAGGGTGGAAGCCAGGGACAGGGCGACCGTGTACAGGTCCTGCGGCTCCAGGCTGAGGGCGGAAGCCTCCAGGTTCACGGTGCAGGAACTGCCGGAAATTTCCACGGGATACCGGCTCAGGGTGTGCAGTGTGGTGACGGCGCCCAGGGCGGACACGGCATCATTGCCGCGGAAGCTCAGCAGTGCATGGACAATGGCGGAGCAGGGATCCTCGCCGTGGATCAGGTCCACGGATACGTTTTCGCTCAGAAGCCGTGAGCCGTCCAGGGAGGGCAGGTACAGGGGAACAGAGGAAGTATAGCTCATGGCCATGGTGTCCAGCGGTGCGTCATACGGTGCCTCCGCGGGCCCGAGGGTCGGCGGGGGCCCGGAAACCGAGGACTGTTCCACCTGAGTGCAGCCGCTGAGCATCAGCATGCCCAGAGCGAGGATAAGAGCGATGAGGCGTTTCATGTGAATACCTCCAGCCAGCCGGTGAGCTGGGACAGTGAGATGGACCACAGTCCCTGAACACGGTTCAGGCGCAGGATGCAGGAAGAAAGCTCGGCCATGGAGCCGTCGGACAGACGGACGCTGGCGCTGAGCCCGTAGGTGGCGGTCAGTCCGTCAAGGGATACGGAGGCGGAGGAAATCTCAAAGGAGATCAGGTCCGGAAGCGCTTCCATCCGGGTGACAAAGTCCTGGTACGAGGGAATCTCCAGCCCTGTCTGCGGGTCCTTGGATTCCAGCGTCCGGTACAGACTGGCCCAGTCGTGCTGCTGCCATTTCTTCAGGATCCGGAGCATGGACCCGTCCGCCGTGAGCAGGTGCGCATCCGTGCGGGACATGGGTTCCACCAGCACGTCATCCTCCGCGTCGTCCAGGAAGAAGTTCTGCTTGAGGCGCAGGGAGCCGGATGACCGGTTTTTCTGCTCCACCAGCACCTGAACCTGATCCACGTCACAGTTTTCCGTCACGGTTGCCACCAGGGCTTCCATGCACAGCTCCCTGCGGAGCGGGGATTCCAGACGCCAGAAGTCATATTCCTGCCAGTCCACGGGCTCATCCGGGTACTGGTTCATGATCTCCTCGGACAGGGTGACGAACAGTGTCCGGCCCGTGGTGCTGGTGGCCAGCACCCGGGTGTTTTCCGGGAACAGGCCCTGGAGAAGCGGGGAATTGGCGGCAGGCCCGGAGAGCAGTGCCTGAATCAGCGCGGTCTCATAGGACTGGGTCGCGGTGTGCTGAATGACACGGTATTCAGAGGCCAGAAAGGGTTCGTCGCCGAAGCGGAAAAACAGGGCGGAAACCCGGCTGTCCGTGCGCATGTCCGCTTCCAGTGCCTCGGGCATGACCGGGCTGGTGCCCGGCACATTGGTGGAGAGGGACTGGGCGGGGAGGACGGACCCGTTCTGGCAGGCTGTGAGAGCGGGGAGCAGGAACAGCAGCAGAAGCATCACAATGGCTTTTTTCATTTCCCGCTCACCTCCGGCTGGGTTCTCGGCAGGGATACGGTGAATACGGATCCCTTTCCGATCTCGGACTGCACCTGAATGTCTCCGTGATGCAGAAGAATCAGCTGACGTACAATGGACAGGCCAAGGCCGGTGCCGCCGGTTTCGCGGCTGCGCGCCTTGTCCACGCGGTAGAAGCGGTCGAAAATATGGGTCTGGTCTTCCTGGGAAATGCCCACGCCTTCATCCCGGACCTGGCAGAGCACGCGGTCGGAGCGCACGGTCAGGGAAATCTGCACGCTTCCGCCGTCCGGCGAGTATTTCAGGGCATTGTCCACCAGGTTGTAGATGACCTGGCCGAGCTTGGCCCGGTCGCCCACAAGGCCTGCGGGCGTGTCCGTGAGCAGGAGCAGGTTCTGTCGGCGCTTTTCCGCGCTGGGCGTCAGAAGATGCACGGTTTCACGGCAGACTTCCGTCAGGTCCATGCTTTCCATCTTCAGCTCAATCCGGCCGTTGTCCATCTGCGTCAGGGACAGAAGGTCGGTGACAATGCTGGTGAGACGGTCAATCTCGTGGTTCATGTCCTGAAGGAATTCGGTGCGCAGGTCTTCGGGCATGTCCGGCTGGTAGATTACATTTTCAAGAAGAATCTTCATGGTGGTCATGGGCGTTTTCAGCTCATGGCTGGCATTGGACACAAACTGGTTGCGGGTCTGGTCCAGGTGCTCCAGCTGTTCCGCCATGGTGTTGTAGCTTTCCGCCAGGTGCCGCATTTCCGCACTTCCGCTGACCCTGGCGCGGACGCTCAGGTCACCGCGGCCCATCTTCTGGATGGTCCGGGTCAGGGCGGTAATGGGCCGTGTGAGCAGACTGGAGAGCACAAGCGCGGCGGCCATGGCCGAGACGGCAATGGCCATGAACAGGAACATGAGCTCCCGCTGCACTTCCTGAAGGGAGGCCACAAGCTCTGTGATCCGGCTGACATACATCAGGGCGCCCAGTGTGCCGCGGGTGCCGGTGATCCGGCTCACGCAGTAGGAAACGGTGTCGCCGCTGTCGCTCAGGGCACTGGAGGGGTCCAGCTGATGGATGCCCCAGCTGCTGGTCTCCTGCATGCGCAGCACGCTCAGCACTTCCGGAAGCTCCAGGCGCACGCCCATGAGCCGGGAGAAAGAGTCAAACTGCACCTTGCCATCCCCGTCCACAACAAGAAGTCTGCCTTCCATTTCAGCCCCTGCCGTGGAAAGTGTTTCCGTCAGGGCGTCCGAGGAGGCAGACTGAAAAAGCGGCGCAACCGTCGTAGACAGTCTTTCCACGGAAAGACTGTCCTGACGGATGCGCTGCCTGTATAGATACGAGCTGACAAATCCGGTCAGCAGGGAGGCCATCACGGCGAAGGAAACTCCAATGATCACCAGGAACACCAGCGTGATCTGCCAGCGGATGCTGGTGGGTTTCAGGAACTTAATCCTTGTCCGTGAAATAGTAACCAACCCCCCACTTGGTAAAGATGTATTCAGGCTGGGCTGTGTTGCGCTCAATCTTTTCACGCAGCCGGCGGATATGCACGTCCACCGTACGGTCGTCACCGGTATAGTCGAACTTCCAGATGGTATCCAGGATCTGCTTGCGGTTGAACACCTTGCCGCGGTTGTTCAGGAACAGGAGAAGCAGATCGAATTCCTTGGCGGTCAGACTGATCTCGCGGCCCTCCAGGAGCACGCTGCGCTTGACCGGATTGACTTCAAGATCCTTGACCTTGATGACCTTCTTGTCTTCCACGGGCTGCGCGGCAATCCCGGAACGGCGCAGGATGGCCTTGATGCGGGCCTTGACCTCCAGGATGTTGAAGGGCTTGGGAATATAATCGTCGGCACCGTATTCAAGACCCAGGATGCGGTCCATGTCCGTGCCCTTGGCGGTGAGCATGATGATCGGAACGCTGGAATGCTCGCGGATGCGCTGGCATACGGAAATACCGACCAGCTTGGGGAGCATGACGTCGAGGAGGATCAGATCGTAGGTATTGGCAAAAAACATGTCCAGAGCTTCTTCGCCGTCCAGAGCGCTGTCGATTTCATAGCCCTCCTGCTGCAGCGTATATTTCAATCCCTTGACAATCAGGGGCTCATCATCGACCAACAGGATCTTTCTGCCCATGGCTGTACATCCTTTCTTTGTGCAATCGACATAATTGTAGTACGGCGCAAGAAAAAAATCAAGGTGATTGACTTATATCCTTAACAAATAGGAAATGAAACTTTAAAATCCCGCCGGAACGGCGGGAGAGCATACAGGTGCAGAAAAAAACAGAGGCAGGTGAAGCTGCCTCTGTGCAAATATGCGGCTGTTCATGTATTTCCGGGAAAAGCGCGGCTTCAGATCCTGCTGTAGTAGGAGCGCAGGTTTTCGCCCGCGAACCCGCGGATCGTGCTTTCGCTGAACCCGGCCTGGGACAGGGCGTCCAGCAGTGCGGGGAAATCCTGCGCGCCGGTGAGGCCCTCGGGCGTGGTTTCAATGCCGTCAAAGTCTGAGCCGAAGCCCAGAATGTGCTCGCCGCCCAGATCACAGATATGCCGGATATGCCGGACCACGGTGGAAAGATCCGCCTTTCCGGTTTCACTGAGGAAGGAAGGGTAGAAGTTCATGCCGATGTAACCACCGCCCCGGATCATTTCCCGGATCTGTTCATCGGTCAGGTTCCGCGGATGATCGCACAGCGCACGGCAGCAGCTGTGACTGGCCATGGGCGCTGCGGCGCCCATGCGGAAGAGATCCCAGAATCCGGCTTCATTAAGATGAGCCGTGTCTACGGCCATGTGCTGGCGCTGCATTTCACGGACGATGCGTCTGCCCTGGGCGGTCAGGCCCTCCGTGCTTCCGGTTTTGGCGGGGTGGGCCAGCGCGTTTTCGTTGTTCCATACGATGGCCACCATGCGGACACCGCGATCATACCAGTACTGGACCTGCTCCTCGCTTTCCTCGAACAGCTCGCCGCCCTCCACGGAGAGCATGAAGCTCTGCTGATCCTCACGGGCTTCCCGGGGATCAAATACCTGCACGAGGCCTTCTTCCAGGAGCGCGGGAAGCGCATCCAGCTCGGCATCCACGATGCCGCGCACATCCCCGTGCCTGCCCTTGGGGCCGGTCCACAGGGCAAAGGTCTGCAGCGTGACGCCGCCGGCGCGCATTTTGTCCGGTGTGATCATGAGGTCCGCAGAGGACGCGTGATGGATACCCATGGCATAGAGAGTATCTGCGTGCGTATCGGCAAGGAACATGTCAAGTCCTCCTGTTTACAGTGATTCCCCGCGCTCAATGGCGGAGATCTGGTCAATACGGCGCTGATGACGTCCGCCCTCAAACTCGGCTTCCAGCCAGTGGCGGGCGATCATTTTCGCCAGGTCCACGCCCACTACGCGGGCGCCCATGGTCAGGATATTGGAATTGTTGTGGCGCGTGGACAGCTCGGCGGTGTACACATCCGAGCAGGTGCACACCCGTGTGCCGGGCACCTTGGACGCGGCAATGCCGATGCCCACGCCTGTACCGCAGATGAGAATACCGCGTTCGCAGACACCGTCCGCCACAGCCTTGGCTGCGCGGTAGCCGTAGACCGGATAATCACAGCTTATCGGTTCGTTGGTTCCATAGTCCTTCCATTCCAGGCCCATCTCCGTGAGCATGTCGGCAATCTGTTCCTTCAGTTCCAGCCCCGTATGGTCACAGGCCAAAGCAATCATGGTCATTCCCTCCGATCCAGAGGTTCTTGCGACCCTCTGTATGTGTGTTATAATCATAATAGTACGATTGTGGGGTTATGGCAAGGGAGGGAGCGCTTTGTCTCTTTTGAACCGGTGCAAGCTGTGCCGTATTGATGTGGATTCTCTCCGGGTTGTCCGGGGCGGGCAGGAAGTGCTCAAGGATGTATCCATGCATATTCACTGCGGTCAGCTGACGGTGCTGATCGGACAGAACGGGGCCGGAAAGACGACCCTGATACGTTCCATTCTGGGAGAGATTCCCCATGAGGGCAGCATCCGGCACGAGGACGGGCACGGCAGGCCCATGCCGCATCTGCGTACGGGCTATGTGCCCCAGCATCTGAATTTTGACCGGGAAATGCCCCTGACCGTGTGTGATCTTGTGGGCGCGGCACTGAGCCGGCGTCCGGTGTGGACCGGCGTAGGAAGGAAAACCCGGGAAGAGGTCCGGAGCATTCTGGCCACGGTGCACGCCCAGGACCTTATGGAACGCCCCCTGGGCCGGTGCTCGGGCGGCGAGATCCAGCGCGTGCTTCTGGCGCTTGCCCTGAACCCGGAACCGGATCTTCTGATCCTGGATGAGCCGGTATCCGGGGTGGACCAGAACGGACAGAGACTGTTCCTGGATACGGTCAATGAAATCCGGCGCGGGCGGCATATGGCCATACTCATGGTCAGTCATGACCTGCCGCTGGTGCGTGAATATGCGGACCATGTGGTGCTGCTGGACCGGACGGTGCTGGCCCAGGGGAGTCCCCGGGCAGTATTTGATTCGGAAGCGTTCCAGCAGGTGTTCGGCAGTGAAAGGAGAGAGTGACGTGGAAGGCATATATGCGGTTATGGATACGCTTTTGCCGCTGGAAGCGCTGCATTTCTCCTTTATGAAGAACGCGTTCCTGGCAATTCTTCTTCTGACGCCGCTGCTCGGGCTTCTGGGCACCATGGCGGTGAATCAGCAGATGGCGTTCTTTTCCGATGCGCTGGGGCATTCGGCCCTGACCGGCATCGGCCTGGGCATGATCCTGGGCGTGGGCTCGGACCTTGTGTCCATGCTCGTGTTCGGCATCATCTGGGCGGTGCTCATCAGCGTGATCAAGCATACGGGCACGTCCAGCGCGGACACGGTGATTTCCGTTTTCTCCTCCACCAGCGTGGCCCTGGGTCTTCTGATCCTGTCCAGGGGCGGCGGGTTTGCGCGCTATTCATCCCTGCTCATCGGCGATGTGCTGGCGGTCACGCCCATGGATCTTCTGTACCTTCTGCTGGCACTGCTGGGCGGCATTGCGCTCTGGATGGTGCTGTACAACGGACTGCTGCTCACCTCGGTCAGCCAGAGCCTCGCGGCCAGCCGCGGGGTGAAGACGCGGCTGTATGAGATCTGCTATGCGGCCCTGGTGGCGGTGGCGGTCATGCTGGCCATCCGCTGGGTGGGCGTCATGCTGATCAATGCCCTGCTGATCATTCCCGCTGCCGCGGCACGGAATCTGGCCAGAAGCGCCAGAAGCCATGCCCTGATCAGCGTACTGCTGGCCCTGGTATCCGGGATTGCCGGACTGATCAGCGCCTACAGCTGGAACACGAGCGCCGGTGCGGCCATTGTGCTCTATGCCAGACTTTTCTATGCCCTGTCCATGCTGCTCCGCGGGAAAGTGCGGGGGTGAGGTGAAACATGGACAGAATTCTGCTGCTTCTGGAAGGCGAAAGCTATGAATCGGTGCGCGACTGTCTTGAGAGCGCACTGACAGGTGCGGACCGGCCTTCAAGGATTACGGCGGGCCTGCTTCTGCAGCGCGAGCCCGGGGAGGAAGCCTGCCAGGAAATGGGCAGGCATGCCGGGGTGCGCTATGTGGTTCCGGGCTACGGTGCCATGGAGGACCTGGAACTGTTCTGGCAGGGCGAGGCCTATGTGCTCAGCGTCAGCCCGGACATACGGTTCATGCGGCACTGGGACCGTCTGGTGATCCGTGCCCTGCAGAGGTGCGGCGCGCAGACAGTGCTCACCGGGATTCCGCCCTGTGCGGCCGATCCTGTGGAGGCTGTGTTTCCGGTGGCCTGCACCGGGATTGAGGAGCATGAGCTGATCCTGGAGCGCGGCACGGCCCTGCGCTATGCGGCCTCGTGCCATCGGTGCGCGTTCCTGAACCCGGGACTGATCTTTGCGCCGGCGGCCTTTTTCCGGGCGATGCGCGGGAAAACCCCGCTGTATCTGAATGCATTTGTGGAAGGCTGGAACCTGTATACGCTGTCGGAGGTGCTGTTTCACAGCGAGCACAGTTTCCAGGGCCTCAGGACCGGCTGGGAGATGAGTCGGGACATGGAGTCCTTCGGCGAGGTCTTCGGACTGGACCTGCGCCGGCGGCAGGTGTCCGCCACCTGCCGGGCCGGTCTGTACACGCCGGATCTGCAGGTGCGCACAAAGATCCCGCTGACGGTGCGTGTGCAGGAGCGCCTGCGGAGCGTGGACAACGCGCTCTCCCGGGTGCGTCCGCTGTGCGTGACCACGTGCGTGGAACTGCCGGGGCAGGAGCTGACGGAACTGGAAATGGTGCGTTTCCGGCGTCTGGCGGGACTTAAGAACATGGCGCTTCTGTGCTATGCGGACGGTGCATGCATCCAGCGGGTGCTGCTGAGCCATCCCAACTGTCTGGAGTTTCACAGACGTTACGGCGTGAATGTGCAGCGCAGGCTGGAGAAGAAGGAACTGGCGGATTATATCCGTCTGTCCAGGCCCGCGGTGCTGGCGGCGAGCCGGGAAAAGTTCCCCGGTCACAGCCATTATCTGTTTGTGGAGTTCGATATCATCCATTATCCCATCTATAATGGAAGCGCGCTTGACTGGAGCGTCATCTGCACGGACCGGATTGTGATGGGCATGGTGGACCGGAAGCCGGACCTGAGCATGATGTGCGTGCCGGAGGAGCGGGTGATCCCGCTGAAGCGGGAAGTGGACGTGCTGTGCGAGGACGCCATGAGCCGGGATGACGAGCTGCCCGATGCGGAAGAGATCTTCATGAAGATCGCGCACGAGCATCCGGACTGGTTCACGTTTATGGAGCTGCCCGGCCCCAGGGAGCTTCTGAGCCTGATCATGACCAGGCGCGGTGAGGAATGGGGCGGCAGAATACGATAGGTTTCAGGGCGCCGGCATTGGCCGGCGCTTTGTGGTTCCGGAAAAAAATACAGACGGAAGTCGGAAACGGCCTTTTTCCAGACGGTGGGAATTTTGTATGGTGAAAGTGGCGAAAGCCATGCAGTATGCGGGTTTTGAGAGATGGGTACTTTGACAGAAAAAACACAATATGTCGTGGAACAAGGAAAAACGGTTTCTAAATATTGGGCCGTTTTTTTCTTGACCGCAGGGGAGAGGACTGCTATAATTGCGCCTGCGGCGGAAGCGCCGGATGATGAAAAAAGCGGCATGGCCCGTGATTCATACAAGGAAATAATGGGAGGAACACCATGAAGGTTATCAAGCGAAATGGTTCCGAGGTTGTGTTTCATCAGGAAAAAATTGAGGCTGCCATTCAGAAGGCCAGTAATAATGCCGTCAATGCGGAGGACCGGCTGGACCGGGAGGCCGTGGAAAAGGCCGCAGAGGAAGTATGGCGCAAGTGTGAGGATCTGAACCGTGCGGTGGCGGTTGAGGAAATCCAGGACATGGTGGAAAACCAGCTGATGAGCATGGGCTACTATGAAGTGGCGCGTCTGTATGTGCGCTACCGCTATCAGCGTTCCCTGATCCGGAAGGCCAATACCACCGACGGAAAGATCATCTCCCTGATCGAGTGTAACAATGAGGAAGTCAAGCAGGAAAATGCCAACAAGAACCCCGTTGTCAACTCCGTGCAGCGCGACTACATGGCCGGCGAGGTCAGCCGCGACCTGACCCAGCGTCTGCTGCTGCCGCGGGATGTGGTGGAGGCTGACCGGGAGGGCATCATTCATTTCCATGACAGCGACTACTATGCGCAGCACATGCACAACTGCGATCTGGTGAACCTGGATGACATGCTGGAGAACGGCACGGTCATTTCCGGTACATTGATCGAAAAGCCGCATTCCTTCTCCACCGCCTGCAACATTGCCACCCAGATCATTGCCCAGGTGGCCAGCAACCAGTATGGCGGACAGTCCATTTCCCTGACACATCTGGCACCCTTTGTGCAGATTTCCCGGGAAAAGATCCGCAGGGAAGTACGGGAAGAGCTGAAGATCCTCGGCGGAGAGCCGGATCCCGAGGCCGTGGAAAAAGTTGTGGAAAAGCGGCTGGGCCTGGAAATCCAGAAGGGCGTGCAGACGATTCAGTACCAGGTCATCACCCTGATGACGACCAATGGCCAGGCTCCCTTCCTGACCGTGTTCATGTATCTGAATGAAGCCCGCAATGCGCAGGAGAAGAAGGATCTTGCCCTGATCATTGAGGAAGTGCTGCGCCAGCGCTATGAAGGCGTGAAGAACGAACAGGGTGTCTGGGTGACGCCCGCGTTCCCGAAGCTGATCTACGTGCTGGAAGATGACAACATTGAGCCCGGCAGCGAGTATTATGAACTGACCAAGCTGGCCGCCAAGTGCACGGCCAAGCGCATGGTCCCGGACTATATCTCTGAAAAGATCATGAAGCAGCTCAAGGGCGGAGACGTCTATACATGCATGGGCTGCCGCAGCTTCCTGACGCCTGACCGCTTCACGGATGCGGGCATTGGCAATATCGCCAATGCGCGCAACTATGAACCCGGCAAGCACAAGTATTACGGCCGCTTCAACCAGGGTGTCGTGACGGTCAATCTGGTGGACATCGCCCTGAGCGCGCACGGCGATATGGACGAGTTCTGGCAGATCTTTGACGAGCGCATGGAACTGTGCCACCGGGCACTGCGCTGCCGTCATGAGCGTCTCCTAGGCACGCCTTCGGATGCTGCCCCGATTCTGTGGCAGTACGGCGCGCTGGCAAGACTGGAAAAGGGCGAAGTCATCGACAAGCTGCTGTACAATGGATACAGCACCATCAGCCTTGGATATGCCGGACTCTGGGAATGCGTCATGGCGCTGAACGGCAAAAAGCTCACCGAGCCGGAAGGCGAGGAGCTGGGCCTTGAGATCATGCGCAAGCTCAATGAGTACACCGCCAAGTGGAAGGCCGCGGAAAACATTGATTACTCCCTGTACGGCACGCCGCTGGAGAGCACCACGTACAAGTTCGCCAAGTGCCTGCAGAAGCGCTTCGGCATCATCAAGGGCGTAACCGACAAGGGCTACATCACCAATTCCTATCACGTGCATGTCACCGAGCCCATCAACGCCTTCGACAAGATTGCCCTGGAGAGCAAGTTCCAGGCCCTGTCCCCGGGCGGAGCCATCAGCTATGTGGAAGTGCCCAACATGAACGATAACCTGGAAGCTGTCATGCAGGTGATGAAGTTCATGTACGACAATATTCTGTATGCTGAGCTTAATACCAAGAGCGACTACTGCCAGGTCTGCGGATGGGACGGCGAGATCGAAATCCAGGAGGATGACGGCAAGCTGGTCTGGACCTGCCCGTGCTGCGGCAACCGTGACCAGAGCAAGATGAACGTGGCCCGTCGTACCTGCGGCTATATCGGCACGCAGTTCTGGAATCAGGGACGCACCCAGGAAATCAAGGAAAGAGTGCTGCATTTATAAGCCATGAATTACGGAGCAATCAAAAACTGCGATATCGCCAATGGTCTGGGGGTGCGGGTCAGCCTGTTTGTATCCGGCTGCCGCAACCACTGCCCCGGATGCTTCCAGCCTGAAACCTGGGCATTCGAGTACGGACAGCCCTTTACGAAGGAGACCGAGGACGCCCTGCTGGCAATGCTCAGACCGGACTATATCAATGGACTGACGCTCCTGGGCGGGGATCCCTTTGAACCGGAAAACCAGAGCGTGCTGCTGCCGTTTCTTCGCAGAGTCCGGGAAACGTGCCCGGGAAAGAACATCTGGGCGTATACCGGGTATACCTGGGAACAGCTGACATCCGGCACGCACAGAACCTGCATTCCTGAGACCGGGGAAATGCTCCGGCTGATGGATGTCCTGGTGGACGGCCCCTTCGTCGAGGAGAAGAAGAACATCCGCCTGCGGTTCCGCGGTTCCGAAAACCAGAGGATTATTGACGTAAAAAAGACTTTTGCGGAAAACCGGATTGTGGAGTGGGAAGAGCAGAAGTCATAACCGGAATAACCGCATAGATGCACAAAACCCTGCCGGGTCCGGCAGGGTTTTTGTATGTCTGTCCGCACAGAGGCGCATTCAGTCTGCTTCAGATGCGTCCGCATGCCCTGATGCTGGCTTCAGAGCGGCCCGGGCATTCCAGTATTTTCTGTCGCAGCGCCAAAGGTAGAGGCCGTCCAGAATGCCGCTGATGACAAAGGAGCAGGGATACAGAAGGTACAGGGAGAGAAGCGTCTGATAATGGGCAAAGACGGTGAGCAGCCAGATCGTCCGGAAGACAATGACGCTGAAGAGGGAAATGACCGTGGGCACCAGTTTCTTTCCAAGGGTATGCAGGGCGTGTACACTGGTGTCCTGGAGGACGCAGAGCGGATAGGATGCCCCCAGAATATACAGACGGTAAAGTCCTCTTTCCACAACCGCAGGTTCATTTGTGAACAGGGAGAGGAACTCTCTGCCGAACAGGAGCAGGAGGCTGCCGCAGACCACGCCTGTAAGAAATGTATAAAGAAGGGCTGTGCCGTAAGCCTGGTGAAACCTTCTGCGGTTGCCGGCCCCCAGATTCTGGCCCATGAGACTCTGGGAAGCAGTCCAGAAAGCAAACATGATGGCGAAAGTAATGGTGTCCGCATTCAGGGCAGCGGTATGGCCCGCGACGGTATCCGCATCGAAAGAGTTGACAGCGGTCTGCAGATACAGATTGGCAATGGCGAAGGCTGACTCCTGGAGCCCGCTGATGACGCCAAGGGACAGGATTTCCCGACCCTTGCTCCAGTAGAGATGCACTCTTTTCCACTGAAAGGCGCAGGAGCCCTTATGGCGCATGAGAAGCCGGATGACAAGCGCGCAGGAAACATACTGGGAAACCACGCTGGCAATGGCAACACCGGTGACGCCCATGTGCAGCACAATGACGGTGACAAGGTTCAGCGCCACATTCAGCACACCGGCGGCAAGGAGGATCAAAAATGGCCTTCTGGCTTCACCCATTGCGCTGAATACGGCCTTGCCAAAGTTGTACATGGCTACACCCGGAAGCCCAAGACAGTAGATTCGCAGGTATCGGACAGCGTCTGCGAGCATTTCATCACGTGTATGCATGAGCCGCAGGAGCATCTCTGCAAGTCCGATGCCCAGAAGCATCATGGCTGTACCGGCTGATACACTCAGAAGAAAGGCTGTGTGCACTGCTTCATGGGTATCGCGGTCTGACCTGGCGCCGAGATAGCGCGCGATGACGATACCGGTTCCGCTGCCCATGCCCAGAAGCAGGGCGGTGAAAAGTGCTACAAGTGTGCTGGTGGACCCGACAGCGCCGAGTGCCAGGGAACCGGCAAATCTTCCGACCACGGCGATATCGGCCAGATTGAAAAGAATCTGAAGAAGATTGGTGAAAATGAGGGGAAAGCTGAAGTGCAGCATCTGACGCTTCAGAGGTCCCCTGGTAAAGTCTCTTTCAATGGTCGACATGGCAGATCCCGGCCCTGTGCAAGTCAGCAGTGTACTGGAACTTTACTCTACAGAAGGGGAGAGAATGACCGGAGGCGGATCTGAAAGCGGCGGTCGGTGGAATCTTCCGTCATGGTGATCATGGATCATTCTGGCTGCTGCAGGATTGTACATGGGGAAATGCTTATTTCTGCAGATTGATTTTTCCGCTGCGGCAGGCCGCGAGCAGGGCCAGCAGATCGTCCCGGCGTTCCTGCAGAAGGCGTCCATGATCCGTGTCACTGACATACCGGCGGTGCGCGTATGTCTCAAACTCGAAGGACTGGGAATGGATGTCGCGCCCGGTTTCCTGGGCGTCCTGGAGCGATGTGAAGGGCTGGTGCGACATAAGGCGCATGCCGTGGCTGTTAGCAATGAGGGTATATCCGGCAATGCCTGTGGTCTTCTGATACGCACGGCAGAAGCCGCCGTCTATGACCACCAGCCTGCCGCCGGCCTTCAGAGGGCTTTCCCCGTGGGTGACACGGATGGGCGTGTGTCCGTTGATGATGTGCGCATTGTCATCGTCCAGGCCGAATTCCGCGAGGATCTTTCTGCAGATATCCTCACTGTTGTACAGGTCGTAATAGGGATTCCGTGGTTCTTCCCAGGCGGCCGGATCCTCAATGAAGGCCCGGGCAAAGGTCCGGATCTGGCGGCCGCAGACCGGGGAATCCGTCCCGCACCAGAGGTACCACATGAAATCAAGGGCCTGCTGATCTCCGGTATAGAATGCGCGGCGGGCCATATGATCGGCTTCATCCATCAGCAGTTTTCCGGACAGAGGCACGCCGCCGAGGGGCTTGACCAGGAATGAGCCGTCGGGATTCATGGGCACACAGCCGTGGAACAGAAGATTTCCGTTGAAGCACCGGTACATCCATCCGCGGCGGTAGAGGAAGGCGATATGCTCCTGCAGGCGCATGCTCTGGGTGAATGCCTGACGCAGTCCGTCCATGACCGCGTCCTCCTCCGGGGAAAGGGCATAGGGGTCTTCGGGACTGAGTGTCGGCAGCGGCAGATTCCGCACCTGCCAGGTGCGGCCGTCAATGTCAATCGTGTATTTTTCCGTGTTCAGACGGTGCAGAAGCAGACGGTCCTCCATCTGGAACTCGGGGTTTCGGCGGATCAGCTGGCCTTCCAGCTTGAACATCATGATGTTTACGGCGTGCAGCATGGCGCGCTCCGGCGTCATGCCCGGATAGGTGCGCTCAGCAAACATGGTCAGTTCGCGCAGGGGAATGCCGTATCCGCGCTCCAGAATGTCCGTATTTCCGTAGGCAAGGGAATTGCGCAGCACGCCGGCAATGCAGCAGGTGCTTCCGGAAGCAGCGCCCATCCAGAGCACATCATGGTTGCCCCATTCAATGTCCACGGAATGGTGATGCATGAGAATGTCCATGATGCTGTCTGCCCGGGGACCGCGGTCATAGATGTCCCCGACCACATGCAGACGGTCCACCGCCAGATGCTTGATCATGAAGGCCAGGGCCTGGATCAGGCTGTCTACGCTGGATGTGGAAATCAGGCTGTCCAGAAGGGCATCATGATACCGGCGCCGGTTGGCGTCCTGCTCGGAGGCGGCGGTGTTCTCGTCATCCTGGTAATGCAGGAGTTCATCCAGGAGAAAGGCCCAGTCATCGGGCATGGCCCGGCGGACCTTTTCGCGGGTATATTTGGAGGAGAGCATGCGCGCAAGGGTGATGAGATGATTCACCTGGCGGCGGTACCACTCGGGCGTGGTCTCCCCGCGGGCGTGGTGCTGTCTGAGCGTGACATCCGGATAATAGACCAGGGTGCACAGTTCATCCGCTTCCCGCTGGGTGAGCTGCTCACCCAGCCACAGGTGTACTTTTTCCCGGATCACGCCGGAACAGTTGTTCATGATATGACAGAAGGCTTCGTACTCGCCGTGGATATCGCTCATGAAATGTTCGGTGCCCTTGGGAAGGCTCAGCTGGGAAGTGAGCCGTGTGATTTCCGTACAGAGGGATTCAATGGTGGGATACTGTTCCCCGAGAAGGCGCAGATATTTGAGCTGTTCCGTTGTGCTTGGCATAGGATACCTCCATCGGTCGAAGGTGCGCATGTTCAGAATAATGATACTGCTCGACGCGGTCTTGTCAATGAACCGGCGGATCACGGACCGGGTTTTTCCTGAGCGCCGTGCAGAATCAACCGAGTTTCATGCAGAACCGGGGAATTGATTGGACATGACACTTCCGGACATGTATCATGCATTTGATACCAGTTCCGGTGCTGAGCGTTCCGGGTCTTTCTGGAGGGCGTTACCATGGATGAGAAACTGTACAGATCCTATATTGAAATTCTGAAGGATGAACTGAAACCGGCCATGGGCTGCACCGAGCCCATCGCGGTGGCCTATGCCGGGGCCCTGGTCCGCAAGGCACTGGGGGAGATTCCGGAAAAGGTATGCCTGACCGTCAGCGGAAACATCATCAAGAACGTGAAAAGCGTGATTGTTCCGCATACAGGCGGACGCAAGGGCCTGAAGACGGCCGTGGCCGCCGGCATACTGCTGGGACAGGCGGACCGGGAGCTGGAGGTGCTGTCCTTTGTGACAGAAGACCAGATGGACATGCTGGACCGCTATCTCAACAAGGTACAGGTGGAGATTGTGCAGTCCACGGCCCATAATCCCTTTGACATCCAGGTGCAGGCAGGGGATGCCTATGTGCGGATTATTGACAGCCACACCAATGTGGTGGAACTGCGCTGCGGCGAGGAATGGATGATCCGCAGGCCCTATACCGATGAGGAAATGGCCTGCCCGGAAAACCGGGGGCTTCTGAACGTCCGCGATATTGTGGAGTTTGCCCGGGAAGCGCGTCTGGAGGACGTGCAGGAAGTGCTGGAAACCCAGATCCGGCTCAATACGGCCATCGCCGAGGAAGGCATGAAAAACCGTTACGGCGCCTGCATCGGACAGATTCTGATGCGCAGCTACGGCAACAGTGTGCAGAACCGGGCCAAGGCGTATGCCGCAGCGGGCTCGGACGCGCGCATGAACGGCTGTGAAATGCCGGTGGTCATCAATTCGGGAAGCGGCAACCAGGGGCTCACGGCGTCCGTGCCTGTGATCATCTATGCTAATGAGATGGGCGCGTCCCATGAACAGCTCCTGCGGGCACTCCTGATTTCCAACCTGATCACCATTCATCTGAAGTCAGGCATCGGAACACTGTCCGCGTACTGCGGGGCCACCAGTGCGGGAGCCGGGGCCGGCGCCGGTATCAATTACCTGTACGGCGGGGATGCGGACTCCATTGCCCACGGCATCACCAATACCCTGGCCATCAATTCGGGCATGATCTGTGACGGGGCCAAGTCCTCCTGTGCGGCCAAGATTGCCTCCGCTGTGGAGGCCGGGCTTCTGGGCACCCAGATGAGCAT
>CACYNZ010000027.1:17066-29172 GCA_902775835.1 uncultured Eubacteriales bacterium
ATTGTGGTCAAAGGCGTGGAGGATACCATCCGTGTGGTCAGTGAGATTGCGCGCGACGGCATGCGTGAAACCGATGTGGAGATCATCCGGCACATGATTGAGGAAGGCGCGAGATAAACCGAAAAGGCGCGGCTGCAGAGCCGTGACAGACAGAAACAAGGGCGGATCAGTTTTGTGATCCGCCCTGTTTTCATGGTATTCACTTGTCAAGCGCAATGCTGCGGCCCAGGTCCAGACGGCTTTCCTCCGCGGCCAGGGCGACCAGATGACTCTCCACGGAGCGCTCAATGGAGGTTAGGGTCTTGCTGACGCCGATTTCACCGCGGACGAGGTCGATGAACTCATGGACCATGACGGCATCCCCGCCGCCGTGACCGGAAAAGTCATCTGCCAGCGTGCGCACGTCGATGACCTCGTCTTCCTCGCCGAAGCGCATGATCTTGATGATGTTTGCCTTGGTGTCGCCGTAGATTTCGCCGCGCGTTCCCATGAGCCGGATGGTTCTTCCGCCGTGGGCGGTGAAGGCGCACATGGTGAAGTTGACCGTGGCGCCGTTTTCCAGGAGCAGGTTCACGACCTGATGGTCCACCACATTGTTGTCGCAGTCATAGACACAGCGGCCGTAGGGGCCGGTCTTCAGCGCGTCCATCAGCTTCTCGCGGGTGGGCTCAAAGGCAACCACGTTCTGGGGCCAGTCATCTCCGGCTTTCTCGAACTGGTTCAGATAGAACTTGACCGCGTTGTAGGGGCAGTCGCTGACGGTGCAGTCCACGCAGCGCCTGGCGGCGCCTTCCGGTGCCTGGTCCTTCCGGAAATGGGTCAGTGAGCCGTAGGAGGAAACCGCTTTGCAGTGCTTGCCGGTGAGCCAGAGCAGGATGTCCATGTCATGGCAGCATTTCTGCAGGATCATGCAGGAGGAGAGGGCATCATTGCGCCAGTTGCCGCGCACGAAGGAATGGGCCTGGTGCCAGTAGCACACCTGCTCCATGGCCTGCACGTTCACGACATCGCCGATGATGCCGTCGTCAATGACCTGCTTGATCTTCTGATAGAAGGGCGTATAGCGCAGCACATGGCATACAGCCACCTTCCGTCCGCGCTGCTGCGCAATCTCGGACAGTTCCCTGCACTGACCGGGTTCCGGCGCGATGGGCTTTTCCAGGAGAAGATCATAATCCTTGAGCAGGGCTTCCCGGGCTTCCAGGTAATGGCAGCGGTCCGGCGTGCAGATCAGCATTACGTCGGCCAGCCGGGGCTGCGCGAGCATTTCCTCGGCAGAGGCATAGCAGGCGGACTCGGGAATGCCGGTGAGCCGGCGCATGCCGTCCAGCTTTTCCGGATTGATGTCAGCGGCAGCCACGATCTGCACTTTTTCCCGGGGCATGTTCATGATGATCTTGGTATAGGTATCCTGGCCGCGGCTTCCGCAGCCGGCGACCGCAACGGTGATGGGACGGTTCATGTTTATTCCTCCAGTTGTTCTTTCTTTATTTCATACGGAAGTCCAGGTGCTCCGGCACCACGGTGTTCTTTCTTGCCCAGGCCAGGGATTCGTCGTCGCAGCGGCCATACTGACGCAGGGCAGCGGACTCGAAGAACAGATCGGACAGCAGCTCATCGCCTTCCCGCACATCCGGAACCACCAGGTCGGAGTGCAGAATCTCGTCTGCGGCATCCAGCCGGCCGGAGCGCAGAAGCGCGGCGGCGTACAGGATCCGGATGCGCCCGTTTTCCCTGAGTTCGTCGGACAGGCTGTCCACAAGACTGAGCATGTCTTCATATTCCTTGGCGGCAAGCAGGCAGGCCAGGGCTTCAATGACCAGCGGGCGCACGGGAGAGAGCTGTACGGCCTGCATATACAGTGCGCAGGCGGACTGCAGCTGGCCTTCCGTCTCGTCCAGCAGGGCGAGCCCGCGGAGTGCCCAGGGGTTGGCGGCGGCGGTCAGGGAACGCTCATAGCACTCCCGGGCCTGTTCCCGCTCATTCTCCGCGTGATGCATGACAGCCAACTGATACTGACTGTACCAGTGATTGCTGCCGTTTGCAATGGCTTTTTCAAGCGCTTCCTTCCAGACGCTGCCCAGCATGTAGCTGCGGGGCGGAAGCATGGGATCCGGGCAGGGGAAGGTGCCCTTTTCGGCCAGCTCCATCCATGGCGCGGTGCACTGGTCCTGGTCCATGAGATTGATCGGGAGGCCGCAGGCGGAGAAAGCCTGTCCGCGCATGGCGGCTTCCACCGGCGCGAAGGAAACCGCCGGGGACAGAATACTGGACGGGTCCGACACGCTCTGGATGTCAATCTCCTGACGCACGCGCTCGTGCCATGCTTCCAGCGTGTCTGCGGGCCGCTGCCGGTTGAGCTCGTCCAGGGCGTGGCGTGCGGCCGCCTGATAGTCCTGGGCGTGGATCACGGCGGGATCCGCCTGCAGAGGGCCGTAGCTTTCCAGCCATGACAGGCTCGCGCCGGCTTTCATGGGCAGATGCTCCAGCTGGGTGTGGGCAAGCCCGCTCTGCAGTTCCAGATAGGCGGAGCCTTTGCGGGACAGGAATTCCTGCCAGTGCCGGCCGCCCTTGGACATGCCCCAGACAAAGAGCTTGCGGCCCCGGAGCTCGCCGGTGGAGGTCTGGCACATGCCGTAGCCGTCACGGTTCAGGGCGGAGATGAAGGGCCGTGTGTCCTTCGGGACATCAAAGAAGAAGTCCATGGCCTGGGGCAGCGTGGTGGTGCGGGAGATATCCCAGTCCAGCGTGCCGCCGCTTTCCCGGGCCATTTCCCGGGCACGGCCGGCCAGCTTGTCCGCGTCCACGGTCATATAGGGAATATCCACCTTGCTCAGGTTCCCGCCGTACCCGTAGCGGAAAGCCTTGGAGGCGGGCACAATGACGCGCACGTCCTCGGCTTCATTGACGGCCATGTTGGACCACCAGTAGACGGCGGTGTCCTCCTGAAGCGTGTTGTCAATGCGCACGCGGACCATGACCTCCCGGGCATTTTCCGGCAGGAAGGCTTCCACGCGGTACAGAAGATGCCGGACGCGCTCGTACTGGAACATGCGCAGCAGCGGCGTGCCGTCCGCAAAGTGCAGTTCCTGGGTTGTCAGCCGGTCCATGGTGAAGGGCGTGTGCCCGATAATCCCGCAGTTCCATTCCATGCCGCCGGAAAACCAGGCGTTGCGCAGGGCAAGGTTGCAGGGCTGGATCACCGGGTTCACGTGCAGCAGTTCCTTTCCGGCGTCCTTGTCAAACAGGGACCAGAGCCGGCCGCCCAGCGTGGGCAGGAAGGTGGCACGGATATGCGTGTTTTCCAGTACGGCCGTATCCAGGTATTCGGTGCGCGGGCTGCGCACATACCCGTCCTGCTTGGTGTAGGGCAGGATGGTATGCACCCGGCCCCAGCCCATGTACCGGGCTTCCTCCTCGGAGACTGTGCTGCGGTCAATTGCGATGGCGGCATGCACGTCCCCGGCGCTTTTCAGGTCGGGCAGCGGGTTTTCCTCCCCGAGGGGAGAAGTGACGTAGGGCAGTTTATGCATGGTCAGCGTGGTCATGTGTCCGCCTCCTCACTCTGGCACACTGTGCCGTCCGGATAGGTAATACAGTAAGTGTTTTCCGCAAAATCCACGGTCACCCGGGTGCCGTCGGCAAACGTCGCGGCCTGGCGTGTGCGCGCTTCATTGAGGAAAAGGTGATCTGTCATCTTTTCCTTTGCCACATGCTGCTGCAGGCGGCGGATGACCTGCCACTGCCGGATGTTTTCCTGCAGATCTTCGCCTTCCAGGGTATCGCTCATATAGCCCATGCCGCCGTTGAGCAGGCACTGCAGGAATCCGGTGGTGCCCTCCGGAATGCCCCAGCCGCCGGCGGGCATCATCCAGGGGATGATCACGCAGTCATGATAGACCAGGTTGAACAGCGGCACGGGAATGGCCACATCCGATGGATAGGGCGCCCAGTGGCAGAACACCTGGCTGTCCATGGCCCAGTCATTGACCTCCTCGGAGGAGGGTACAATGCCGCGGCTGGTCAGGTAGTGGAAGCAGCGCGCCCGGGCAAGAAGGCACTCGTGCCGGGTCATGCGGTGGCGCGGGTTGGCGCACTCGTCTGCCTCATTGCATGTGAACACATCCAGATAGGTGCCTTCCAGGTGAATGCTGTGCCGGAAGAGCTCCTCAAAATTCCGTTTCACATAGGCGGGGGCCAGGGAAGCGCAGAGATAGTTCTGCCGGCCGCCGGCCCAGATGGCATGCCCGTAGATGGATCCGTCCGGGTTCTGGCAGGCATTGTCCGGGTCATAGCTTGGCGCGTCCAGGTAATAGTCCCGGTACTGGTCATGAATGCCGAACATATAGCCCAGCTCCTGCATGGTGTCCGACAGCGACTTCATGCCTTCCCAGCCGCCCATTTCCCGGCAGGCCGGGAGATAGTCGGGGTGCTGGTTGTCATACCCGGGCTGGCCCCATCCGTCCTGATGCAGATACAGCTGATCCACGCCCATGTCCTTCAGACGGCGCACCCGCTCCTCCCAGTGCCGGAAGGGAACGAGACGGTCGTTTTTCTCGGGATGCTCATGGTCATAGTAGCGGGATTCCGGGGTCACATGGCTTTTTCCGGCCACGTGCATGACGCAGCACCCGATGAGCCTGTCCACGTTCGGGTTTTCCGCGGCCTTTTCGCGCAGCGTCACCGGAACGCCCTCCTCATCGGCAAGGCTGCGGTAGAGCCGGCACAGGTCCCGGTAGTCGCTGCCAGCGGGGAGAAAGCAGTAGGTTACCGTCCGGCCATAGGTCATGCGGCCCAGGGAGGGCAGGTGCCGCGCATAAATGCGCGTCGGGCCTCCGGCGGGATGCGATATGGCATACTTCGTATCCCAGGGCGCACGCACCAGGGCGAGATAGGAACCGTCAGGCGTGGTCTCACCCCACCAGGGCATATACGCGGCCTCGGAGCACATCTGCCCGTCAAAGGGTAGGCGCGCGCCGATCTCCTTCGGCCAGTCCCGGGGAATGAGCTGTCCCTGCATGGTGTTGACCACGGCCATGCTGCCCTCCTCATCGGCCATGAGGGGAGCCGGCCAGCGCACTTCCCTGACAGGGCTTGCGCATTCCCGGAAAAATACCAGGGTCAGGTCCACAAAGCCGGTGGTGTCATTGACGAGTATCTGGGTCTCAAATTCCAGGTTGACATAGCCTTCAAAGTTCTGATACCGCGTGCGCACGCCCTGGCCGAGACCGCTGCGGAAGGGGACGGTCTGGATCTCCCGGGCTGCGGAAAAGGGCAGGCGTGCACCGCTGGTGAAAAGGATCTCCGGAACAAAGTCGGGGTCAAAGTGCCAGACACGGTTCCAGGCGGTAATACTGACGTCGGGGGTCAAGCGAATCTCAGACATATGCATATCCTCCCTGAGCGCAGGTATTCGTGTGCGGGCACACGGGGCAGCGTCACGGAGCGCGTGGCGCTGCCCCGTATACCCGAAACCGTAGAAAAGGGGCCGCTCCATTCCCAGTGGCAATGAAACGGCCCCGGCTTAACCGGACGGACCGGCTTCAGGCTGTCTTACCAGCCGTACTTTTCAGCATACTCAGTGACGACCTGAGTGGCTTCTTCCCAGCCTGCCGCATAGGCACGGGCCTTCATGTCGGCAAACATGGTGTCCACATCCTCGGTGCCGCTGATGATTGCCCAGTACTCGGTGTTGAAGTTGAAGGCATTGGCATCAGTGACAGCATTGTCATCAATCAGCATGGGTCCGATTTCGGGATACACGGGGTTCTGATTGCGCAGTTCGCAGACCGCGGCGCTCAGAGCCTTGATCTCGTCGTTGTACTTGTCATACTTCTCAACGTTCGGCAGAGCCGCCATTTCGAAGCCCCAGGAAGTCCAGTGGGTGACAGTAATGCAGGGATACTTGGTGGGCAGCACAGAAGCGTTGCCGTTCTCATCGCGGATCAGCTTGACATTGCCGGCTTCGTCGATGGTGTAGTCTTCGCCTTCCAGGCCCAGGCGCATGTACTTGCCGTCGCCCAGCAGGTATTCATAGAAGGCCAGGAAGCGGTCCATCTTCTCCTCGGTGATTTCGGGAGCGAACTGAACAGCCACCATGCAGGAAATGTAGGCGTCCATGTGGGTGGGATCACCCTTGTTGGTGCCCAGGGCACCCACGACGTCCACGCGGTCGAAGGGGTTCACGTCGGGGTTGGCGGCGCCGTAGTACTGGGTCATCACGTTGCTGATCCAGTCAGCATCGGCATTGCGCACGCATACGCCAAACTGGTTGGAGGAGAACTTCTGCAGACCTTCCTTCCAGGTGGTGGCGGCGAAGTCAGGATCGATGGATCCGTCTTCGTACATCTTGCGCATCCACTTCAGGACTTCGGCATTCTTGTCGTCCAGGGCGCCGAAGAACCAGTTGCCGTCAGCATCCTTGTTCCAGTAACGGTTGGAAACACCGGTGGAATCGAAGAAATACCGCAGGGTGCCCATGCCGTCGCCGGTGAGGCCGAAGGTATCGGCTACGCCGTTGCCGTCGGGATCGTTATGGGTGAAGGCGTGGCAGACTTCATACAGTTCTTCCCAGGAGCGGGGCATTTCCAGGCCCAGGTTGGCCAGCCAGTCCTTGCGGATGAACAGGCCCTTGCGCTCGGCGATGTAGATGCTGGGATCCGCAGAGTCGGGCTTGGGCAGGAAATAGTATCCGCCGTACATGTTGTGCACCAGCTGGGAAACAGCGTCGTTTTCCAGGCGGGCCTTGGTCAGGGGATACTTGTCAATGAGTTCCTGAGGAATCTCAGCCACCAGTTCTTCAGGGATGAACTGGGTGATTTCCTGGGTGTAGTAGAGGATGTCAGCGGTGAAGACTTCAGGCAGGTTGCCGTCCACGGCAGCCAGCTGGGTCTGGGCGAAATCACCGTTGTAGTAGTTGACATCGCTCTGCTGGAACTCGATGCCGAAGTTGTCCCGGATGAAGGCTGCCATGGCGTCCGTCTCGGGATTCCAGGAGAAGGGTTCATCATCGCTGTCGGCGGTGATGGTCAGAATCTCACCGTCGTAGGCGAAGGCAGTGGCCGTCAGCGCAAGCATAAGGGCCAGGGCCAGAGCAAACACTTTCCACAGTTTCATAGGGTTACCTCCTTATATTGATATGACCAGAAAAGCCGCGTGGGCTTTTGCTGCGATGGGAAGATCAGCCCTTCACGGCGCCGATGGTCATGCCCTTCTCAAAGTACTTCTGAATGAAGGGATAGATGATGACCATGGGCAGGGCGGTAGCAACGGCACAGGCCATTTTCAGGCCGGTTTCATTGAGGAAGATTCGGTTGCCTGCGGCATCCCTGAGGCCTTCCATGTGCTGCATGTCGGCCGGCCGGGTTTCCTGCACCACGAACATGCGCACGATGAGCTGCAGCGGGTAGAGCTTTTCGTCGCGCATGTAGAGCATGGCGGCGAACCAGCTGTTCCAGGTGCCCACCGCCACAAACATGGCGATGGTGGCCAGGGTAGGAATGGACAGTGGATAGATGATTCTGAACAGGATCGTGAACTCGTTGGCTCCGTCAATGCGCGCGCTTTCCTCAATGGAGGCCGGCAGCTGACGGAAGAAGGAGCGCACGACGATAAAGTTGAACACGCTCACCGAGTTGGGAATGATCAGGGCCAGCAGGTTGTTGGACCAGTTCAGGGTTTTGGTGATGTTGTAGTAGGTGGGAATCAGGCCGCCGGAGAAGAACATGGTGATGAGCAGATAGATCATGAAGAACTTCTGTCCGATGAGATCCCCGCGGCACAGACCGTAGGCCAGCATCGAGGTGACCAGGGTGGAGACCAGGGTGGCACTGATTGTGATGAGGATGGTGATCATGTAGGAACGCGGAATCAGGGATGTGCCGAACATGTACCGGTAAGCTTCCAGTGTAGGCTCGGCAGGGAAAATGATATAGGGTTCCCGCATGTATTCCACGTTGCTGGTCAGAGAGATAGCCACAATATTGAAGAAGGGAAAAAGGATGATGATGACGATCAGGGCGAAAAACAGGATATTGCATGCATTGAAAATGTGATCGCCCAGGGAGCGCTTGATCTTGGTCGGCTTCTGGTGCAGAGACTGTTCCATAGGGCATACTCCTTTCTGCGGATTCTAGTTTCCGGGATCAGAAGAATCCTTCCCCGCTCATTCTCTTGACAATGAAGTTGGAGAGGAAGAGCAGGATGCAGTTGACCACCTGCTGGAAAAGGCCGATGGCAGTGGACAGATCATACTGTCCTTTTCCGACACCCATATCATAGACATAGGTATCAATGACCTGTGCCACCGTGGAGGACGTCGCTGCGGAACGCAGATTCATGATCTGGTCGAAATTTGCACCCATGACAGAACCCACATTCAGGATCAGCATGGTGGTGATGGAGAAGGAAATGGCAGGCAGCGTGATATGCACGCACTGCTGGAAACGGTTGGCGCCGTCGAGGTAGGCGGCTTCATACATCTCCTGGTCCACGCCGGCGATGGCGGCCATATAGATGATGGTTCCCCAGCCGGCCTCCTTCCATATGCTGGTCATGTACAGCATGCCGTAGAACCGGTTCGGGTCCGAGAGCATGTTGATGGCCTGGTATCCCATGGAGGTCAGGAACTTGTTGACAAGACCGGAGGTGATGGAGAACAGGGAATACATCAGGGAATACATGATAACCCAGGAAATGAAGTGGGGAAGATAGATGACGGTCTGCACCGTGCGGCGGTAGGTATTCGAACGCAGCTCATTGAGCAGGAGGGCCAGCAGGATGGGCACCGGGAAGGTGATGGCCAGCTGGGTGATGCCGATGAACAGGGTGTTGCCGATGACCGATCCGGCTACGGGGCGCTTGAAGAAGCGGGTGAAGTTTTCCAGTCCGATCCAGGCGGAATAGAGGATGCCGCTCTTGATCTTGTAGTCCTTGAATGCCAGGATGATGCCGTACATGGGCATGTAGCTGAAGATGAACACGACAATGAGTCCGGGCAGGATCAGCAGGTAGCGGTAACGGTCCTTCCAGAGGTCGCGTCCCATGATGGAAGACCAGGGCCGCAGGGCGGGCAGGGTGAAGTAGGCGATCAGGGAAAGCACCATGACCGCGATGCCGGAAATACCCAGGGCCAGGGGGCCGCGGGCATATGCCGGATCCCAGTTCTTGTTGCCGATGATGCCAGTGATGGCGACATACCAGACGGCTCCGCCCACAGCCATGAGAAGGCCGAGGATCAGAATGCTCCGAAAGGCGTTCAGCGGGCCTTTGGGCAGGGCCTGGAGCTGTTTTTTGGTAATGCGTGGTCTCTGCATATATGATCACTCCTTCTGCGGGGACGTGCGTGAGAGGCAAACCATTCCGGTTTTGAAAAGGGACAATTGCATCCCTATTTTACCTTGCGGGATACAATTGTCAATCTCCGGCCCGGGTGCGGGACGGAAAGGCATGTCCAAAATGGAGGAAAAAACGTGGGAAATATAAAGGAAATGCCGGGCAGGCCGGTCTGGGGCCGGATGCATTTTTCCTGTATTTCTGAAACCGGTTTCAGAACAGAGCAGCCTGTGCGGCGTGGAAAATCAGGACGCTGCATCCGGAGGGACAGATTGACAGACCGGGGAAAAACGCATATGGTACACATGTGTCCCATGGGCATCCATCAGCATCTGTGACCACATTCTTCAGCAATGTCCAGCGTTTCGCTGTTTATGGTAAAGACAATTTGAAGTACATCTGGTATGTTCTTTCAGGAGGTGAGATCCATGGATCTGAGAAACATCGGAAAATTCATAGCAGATATGCGAAAAGAACGGGGCCTTACCCAGGAGCAGCTCGGAGAAAAAATCGGAGTGACCAATAAGACCGTTTCCCGGTGGGAAACAGGCGTATACCTTCCGCCCGCGGATGCGCTCCTGGCTTTGGGAGAGCTTTTTGGCGTAAGCATGAATGAGATTCTCAGCGGAAAAAGACTGAACGACGCAGACTACAGGGAGGCAGCGGAGGAAAACCTGAAGCAGGCGATCCGATCCAGCTGCTTCTCAGTAAAGGAAAGAACAGAGTTCTTCAAAAGAAAGTGGCTGAAAGAGCACACTGCAGTTATGATATTTGTCGGGATCTGTATCCTGGCAGTGCCTGTCTGCGGTATTGCAGCCAAAAGCGTTGTACCGGTTTCCATTACTCCGCTGCTTATAGCTTTGGCACACGTATGGAGAAACAACGCCATGATGACGTATGTGGAAAACAAAGTCTTTGACGGTACCGGAAACTGACATGACAGGGTTCCACCGCTGTCATTCCAGACGGCTGAACTCAGACACAGAACGGATTTCGGACGGTCTGCGCCGTCTTTTGCTGCGATGCATGGCAGACATATGAGAGGATATATGCTGGTGAATCAATTCAGGAAATGGAGAAAATACAATGCGTAAACATCTGATCTGCATGATACTGTGCCTGCTGCTCCTGGCGTGCACGCCGCATGCCCTGGGAGCCGTGTTCGCGGGAACGGAGATGCCGGACTTCACTGTGGAGACCACCCAGGGCACAGTGAGCCTGAGCGGTGCGCTGGCGGAGAAAAAGGCAGTGGTGGTCAATTTCTGGGCCTCCTGGTGTGGTTACTGCATAGAGGAGTTTCCGCTGTTTCAGGAAGCCTACGAGCAGTTTGGCGAGGATGTGCAGTTCATCGCGCTGACGGTGGAGGCCAAGGACGGGGACGCCCAGATCCGGTCCGTCCAGCAGTCGCTGGGGCTGAACTTCCCCATGGGCAGGGACACGGCCGGGCTGGGGGCCATGTATGTCAGGGGCGGCATTCCCGTGACGCTGGTGGTGGACCGCTTCGGAAAGATCGCCTATGAGCAGACGGGCGCATTCCAGCGCTCCTCGGAACTGAAGAACCTCCTCAGTGCCCTCACTTCGGACGGGTATACGGAGTCTGTGGTCTATACGGAACCCCCGGCCGCACAGGTTACGGCGGCAGGTGAGACCGGGGACGCCCTGAGCAGGGCCCTGAACGCGGAGGGCAGCAGCCTTGTGTTTGCCAACCCGGACGATGCGCACACCTGGCCCATGCAGGTGTTTGAGGACGGTACGCGCACCGGTGTGTGCAGCTCCAACGGCGGCGAGGATGACACACTGAGCGCCGTGAGAACCGTGCTTACTTCTTCCGAGGGCGAGGCGTTCTGCGTGGACGTGCGCTCCTCCAGCCTGGGCGGTCTGGACGTGGGCCAGCTGATCGTGGACGGCACAGTGGTCCGCGTGTTCAGCGGTGAGCGGGACTGGCACAGGGTGGTGTATCCGCTGGAAGCCGGGAAGCATGAGGTGATGCTCACATACCGGAAGCTGCACTATGGCGCTGAGGGCCAGGACAGTGTCTGGTATTCAGGCGCGTGCCTTGCAAAGGCAGAGACAGAGGACGTGCCGGAGCGGACGGAACAGGCCGGCATCCGGGTGATCACACCCGGAACGCTGCGGGTTCTGCCGGAAAAGGAAGGCCTGTTCCAGGACAGAATGGATGTCTATCTGGTGGAAGACGACACCCTGGAGGTGGAGTTTACCCTGGGCCAGGGGATGGACGAGGAAGCGCTTGTGATCACTGCCGGGGAACGGTTCCTGTCCACATCCTGCATGCAGACGCAGGACCATGTCCATTTCACGGCGGAGATTCCGGTGACGCAGGAACCATGGCAAACTGCTTGATCCCCGTATGCTCCTGTTCCCCGCAATCCACAAGACAGATGTCTCTCGTCTCAATCATGTAATTCCCCTCGCTTTTTCCGTGCAAAACAGTGATCTGCATGTATTTGTCCAATGCGTATGATCATCTGCCGGACATACGCCCCTACGTCTGTCCGCAGCCCGCCGGAATTCCGGAGGATGCTGCACTGCACATTGTCTGTCGCATCTGATACGGATGCCTGCCGGTCTGGCAGGCTTCCTGTTATATCATACTACATTTTTGTCTGTTTGTCAACTCCCTATCCCTGATTTTCCACCTGAAATTTACATTTTACGACCCCGCATTTCCGTCCTGATACATCACCGATTCTCCACCTGCGGTATAAAATCTGACAGTTACGGAATGAAACAGTCATCTTTCACAAAAACAGCT
>CACYNZ010000028.1 GCA_902775835.1 uncultured Eubacteriales bacterium
TGTCCAGCGACACAATATCATGACCGCCGGGGACGGTTTTCCGACAGATTAGCATCGGAACAAGAAAGTGATAAGGATGACAGCGTGCCGCAAGAAGCGACACGTTTTTTTCTTTCCAGCCCCGTATTGTTTCCATCGTTACCATGCATGTGATATAGTCAGGTATCAACAGGGGAAGGATGGGACGTCTAAATAAAAAAAGAGAGAGGAAGCACGAAGTTTGGCGACCCAGTTCTTCCTCTCTCTGCAGACGTTAACTGCACCGTTATGATACCGATAAATCTTCATCATTGCAATATCTTTTCTGGGAACTTTTTGCAAGATACTTTCGACATGATCAGGCTGTATGTCCAATTTACCACTTCTCTGAATACATTCCGGCTTGAGTGCAATTGCTGTCATTGGAAAGGCAGCTGTATCCGGCATGGATATTATGAGCGCAGCTATTTGCTGACTGCAGGAGATCTTGTGGGAGAAGGAACGAAGATACGGATATTACGGGTGAAATGCAAGCACTGTGGACGGACACACGCGATCCTTCCGGAGGAAATAGCGCCTTATCTGCCGTTCAGCACAGTGTTTATATTCCCAGTCCTTCGTCTGTATTATGAAAAGAAAGAAACTATAGAATCGATATGCAGCAGGTTTCAGATAGCCATTCCTCAACTGTATCGATGGAAAAACCGGTTTGAAAAACAGAAAGATCAGTTTCTCGGAGCATTGGAATCCGCAAAGCATGATGGAAAAGAAGCACTGACCTGGCTTTCAAAGATTCAGGACTATGGGGCGGAGTTTGCAGGAAGGTATCTTTCGGTGACCGAGAAAATGCCGATGCAGCAACATGCGAATCCGCCAAATACCCGCCAGCCTGTTTTCGGCTGAAGCCAGGAAACAGCACCACCCACACGACCTGTTCATTCACAGCGGCGGATAAGCCTCCTAGAATGGATTCATCTTGAATCGAAGGAGGAATCCACCATGACCACCAATTCACCCGGCACTCCCACACCCGAACAGATTGCTACAGCACAATGGCGCTTTGGTCTCATTGCGCCGGTGATTCAGGACACCTACCTGGAAGTTTCGGAGATAGCCTACTACAGGCGTATCACGGAACAGCCCCTTACCCGCCCGGATGGCGTTGAGGTGCAGCTCAGTCCGAGTACTCTCCAGAAGTGGACGTCGGAGTACCGGCGTTATGGCTTTGATGTGCTCATTCCCAGGGAACGGGCCGATAAAGGATCTACCAGAGTGCTTACGCCGGAAGCCGAGGAAGAGATCCACCGCGTGCTGGAGAAGTTTCCCCGGCTCAAGGGTCAGCAGATCTGTGAGCATCTGAAAGAGCATGGTTTTGCTGCCATGACGCTCAGTCCCCGCAGCGTCCAGCGATATATCCGCAGTCACGATCTGCGCAATCCGGTTTACCGGCAGGAAAAAGACAGGAAGGCATTCGAAGCTCCGGAGTTCGGAGATATCTGGCAGGCGGATACGTGCTACTTTCCTTATATTACTGAGGATGGAAAGAATCGCCGCACTTATTGCATCTGCATCCTGGATGACCATTCCCGGCTGGTTGTCGCTTCGGAGATGTTCTACGAGGATTCTGCGGCCAACTTCCAGAAGGTGCTCAAGGACGCGATTGCCCGCTTCGGAATTCCGCGAAAACTGCTGCTGGACAACGGCTCGCCTTATGCCAATGAACAGCTTTCGCTGATCTGTGGAACCCTTGGCATTGTCATTGTCCACTGCCGGCCCAGGGACGGGGCTGAAAAAGGCAAACAGGAACGCTATTGGCGGCGTGTCAAGGAGCAGCTCCTTTTCGGACTTGATACTTCTGAGATTCACAGTCTGAAGCAGTTTAACGGCATCTATGCCGATTACGTCCACAGGTACAACCACAGTTTCCACGAGGGAATCAATGGAAAGCCCTACGAGCGCTACGAAAAGTCAGCTGCGAAACTTCGCCGCCCGGAATCTGAAGAATGGCTGAATACCAGCTTTATGAACCGGGTTACCCGCAAAGTGAAGGGCGATGCCACTGTCACGATTGACAATGTCCAGTACGATGTTCCTCAGCAGTTCATTCGCACCAAAGTGGAGATCCGCTATGTTCCGCATGATATGACCACAGCCTGCATCTATTACAACGGACAGAAGTTCCCGATCCGGAAGACGAACAAGGTGGAGAACTGTCAGACCCGCCGGGCCACGACGAGTCTGACGCTGGATTATTCGAAGGCGGGTGCGTAAGATGGCAGAAGCCTTTGCGTATTACGGTCTTCGGTATAACCCGTTCGAAAAGGAAAACGCCAATAAAGGCAATGCGTTTCCTTCCAGAGACTTTCAGGAAGTCAGCGGACGTCTGAACAGCCTGACCGCCAGCCGGGGAATCGGCGTGTTTACCGCTTCACCCGGGGTGGGTAAAACAATGGCAATCCGGTGCTTCATGGAAGATCTGAATCCGAACCTGTTTGCCACAGGATATATTTCTCTTTCCACCGTGACCGTCGGGGAATTTTACCGACAGTGGTGCGATCTGCTGGGCGTGGAGAAGAAGGGCGGTAAGCCTGGCATGCTCCGGAATATGAAAGAGCAGATGAGAAACATGTACAAAGCCAAACACCAGCCGCTTTTTCTGGTGCTGGATGAGGCGCAGTATCTTTCGACCGCGATTCTCAACGACCTGAAGATTATCCTGAATTTTGACTGTGACTCTCTGAACTGTGTATGTCTGGTATTATGTGGAGAGCCGCATTTCAACAATACCCTGTACAAACCGGTACACGAAGCGCTGCTCCAGCGTGTGACGGTTCATTACAATCTCCGGGGACTGCAGGATGATGAAATCGCCGACTATGTACGGCACAAGATTACGATGGCAGGCGGAGCCACAACCATTCTGGCGGACTCCGCACTCAACGCCATTCACGGACACTCTCACGGGACGCCCCGAGTGATTGACAATCTCATGAAAGACGCTCTCCGGATTGGTGCTCAGAATGACAAGCAGGTCATTGACTCTGATGTGATCCTGGCTGCTGTCGAGAACCGGAACCTGATGTAGTTCCATGCATGTGACAAAGGAACAGATCCGCCAGGCGCGAAAGACCAACCTGGCGGATTTTCTCCTGCGGGAGTATCCGGCTGATGTGAAGATTGTCGGCACCAGCCTCTGCCTGAGAAAGAACCCAAGCCTTTATGTGAAGCGATCCATTCCCGGATACTATGATTTTGCTACGGGCGAGCACGGAAACAGCATTGATTTCCTGACGCGCTATCTCCATTACTCATTTACGGACGCCGTTAAAACTCTTTGCTGTATCGGGACCTCCTCATTGAATGTACCTGCCGAAAAGAAGCAATTCTCTCTTCCGCAGCGGTCCGGACCTCCTTTCCGCAGGATAACGGAGTATCTGACCAGGCGTGGGATTCCTGAGGATCTGGTAAAGTATCTGATTCAGAAAAGACTGCTGTACCAGGACCTGTACGGAAATGCTGTATTTGTGGATCCGAATGAAAGCTACTGTGAAATACGCGGCACGGGAACCGGGAACCACTTTCATGGCTGCCGGAAAAAAGCAAGCGACCGATTCTGGTATATTCTGACGAACCCAAAACCAGAAGCTGTGTATATCTGTGAGGCTGCTATTGATGCACTCAGCCTCATGTTGATTCACCAGCAAGAAGGGAAAAACATTCCTGCTGCGTATGTCAGCATTGGCGGGGTTGCGAACCAACGAACGATTGACCGTCTCAAAAGGAAGCATGGAGTGGTCTTAGCCGTTGACAATGACCCTGCCGGCGAAGAATGCAGAAAGAGGAATCCTGATCTTCCTGCTGTGATTCCTGACAGAAAAGACTGGAATGAGGATCTCCAGCAAAACAGAGCATTGTGATATGAAAAATGCGGGCCGGTATTTCCGGTTCCGCTTTTGCTTTGTTGGAAACTTGAATTGACACCGGTAAAAATATGTCGTAGCGTTGCCTGTTATGTGTCTTTGACGCGGATTACATTTCAGGCCGATGTCGTCAGCACGGAAAACAATCTGGCATTTGCGACCACGTCAATTTGTCGCCGGACACGCAGGTGTGACGCGGCGCACAGCCATTTTCTGGAGGGAAAGCGCTGTGTGCTGATCGCCTGCGCTGGCGGAACCGGCCGGGGAACGCTGGAATGCCTGACGCAGTTCGAGCGCGGACTGACACACATGGGCATGCGGGTCTATGACCGTATTCCGGTGGTTCGCTACAACCGGGCATATATGCTGCCCGCCCTGCAGGAAGCAGGAAAAACCTATGCGGCCTGCCTGGAAAACGGCTTTGACATGTATTACTGATTCCGGTTTTCTGTCCCGGAAGAGCAGTATCCGAGCCTGCATCATCAGTTTCCTGCAAACAAAGCAGCCGCCGGTATGATCGGGAAGACCATACCAGCGGCTATTGTTATTTTGGGGTTCACTTTTATAATGAATGGGAAGGGGATACAGTCAGGCCGATTCTGTCTGCACGGGAAGTTCAGGAAGCAGGACGAAAACCATTTTTCATTGAACTGCCGGCTGTGGATTCGAACCAGTCAAAGGAAGGTATGTTATGGATCAGAACAGGCTCAGCACAGAAGAACTCTTTGCTCTTCTCTTCAAGACATCCAGCCTCCCTCTTTTTCTGGAAGAAAAAGTGTCGGATATTACGCTGCCCGCTTTTCATGATTATATTTCTTTATTGTGTACGGGGCAAAACGAAATCCCCGAGCATATCATACACCGCTCAGGACTGGAAAGATCATACGGGCATCAGCTTTTCAGCGGAAGGAGAACTCCGTCAAGGGATACGGTACTGCAGCTTGCCTTTGGGTTTTCGCTGTCTGTAACCGATACGCAGGAGCTGTTGAAAGTTGCCAGGAAGAGTCCTCTGTATCCGCGGGTCAAAAGAGATTCTGCCATCGTTTACTGCCTCTATCATGGTAAGTCTTTTATGGATACGCAAATCATTCTTCAGGATTTAGGCTTGCCCGTTTTGGGTGGAGGACGAAGAAATGATTGACAACAAATCCGCTGTACAGGAAATAGAGAGCATGTTTTCAAACGCAGGGTATCCTGCAGAGTTTCTGGCTGATTATGATCAGCTGGAATGCCTCGCTTCGCATCATGGACGGGAAACCTTCCTGGTATCCAAAAAGGAAACGCAGGAACTTTTCATTGCAAAATGTTATGATACTTCGCTGTTTTCGGTACCGAATACGGAAAGTATACTGCGCAGCCTTCGTCATGAGGGGATCCCGGATTATTGCGCCAGCTATCGAAACGACTCTGTGTTTATCATGGTGCGTTCCTATATCGAAGGAACTCCGCTCAGCGATTATGCCCGGGACAGGGAATTATCCCAGGAAGAAATCGTGCGTATCTGCGTAAAGCTTGCGGACGTAATCATTTATCTTCATCGCCAGACGCCGCCCGTCATTCATCGTGATATAAAACCGGAAAATATCATCATTACGGAAAAAGAAGACGTAGTTCTGATTGACTTCGACATTGCAAGGACGTTCAAAACCACAGAGAAGACGGATACGGTCTTCTTCGGGACAAAAGGATACGCACCGCCTGAACAATACGGCTTTACGCAGACTGATTCCAGGTCTGATATATACTCCTTTGGCGTGCTGCTTCGTTTCCTTCTGACGGACAGCATACGGGAAAATAACAAAATCCGTCTCTACAGACCGCTGAAAATCATTATTGCCAGATGCACGGCTTTTGCTCCGGAGAATCGTTATTCTGATATGAATCAGGTGAAGCGGGCGCTGCTCCTGGCAAATCCGCGTTCTCAGGCACTGAAATTCATGAGAATTCTGATGTGCGCTGCCGCGGTACTGGCGGTTCTTTTCTTTGCGGGGAACGCCATTTACAGGCGGATTACCTACAACCCTTTTACAGATGGAACGGTCATTCCCCGGGTCATGCCGGATGAAGATCGTCAGCGGGAGGCAGTCGCCTATCTTCATGATCGATATGGAACGAATATCTTTAATATCAGATCCATGCATTATACTGTAGGAATGCTGAAGGATACCCTGACTGAGATCTATGGTATGGATAATGACTATGTCCGGATTCCCAGTGCGCTAGAGCCCCCGCAGGAAAATGCATCCCACTTTTTACCCTGGTCGCTGGACGATATGCAATTCATTGACAGGGATTATCTGGCGTATTTCGTGACAAAAACCTACTGGCCCGAGGTGGCTGCAGACTGGTCATCTATCAAAGGGACCCCGGAAGAATACCCGGGGATTACAGTGTCATTGAAATGGTGCGAAGATCATGGAATTCTGACAGGTGTAAACCGTCCAAGGGATGTTTCCTGCGGAGAAGTGGCTGTTGCATTTGCGAATGCTGATAAAGTATATGCCATGATGCAGGACGATCAGAAAAAATAATCTGCGCATGTGGGCATGATGCCCACCTATTTCCCACCGCAGGATGATAGAATCAGGCAAGAGTTCCAATAATGAAGCAATTGGAGGGAAATGAAAATGAAAACCGGAAGAAGAATCATCGTTCTGATCTGCTCAGTCCTGCTTCTTGTGTTCCTGATCTCCTGCAGCAGTCTGGCGCTTGCTGAGGAAGTGCCGGAACTGAACTGGGCGGATCTGGCTGCCGAAAAAACAGAGGCGGAGGGATCATTCCAGGAGATTGAAATACCGAATCTTCCTTCGATCAAGATCTGGATTCCCGCTGAATTGGTTTCGGTTGATACCAGCTTCATGGATGGTCCGTTCAAGCCTGCTGCGCTTTACGGGGCAGCAGATCAGACCAGGTCTGTCATTCTTTTTGTTTCAGAGGTATCCAGCCTGGATGAATATGCTGCACTTATGGAAAAAGAAGGCGGTGGATCAAACTTCAGGGATGTTATCATCAATGGCGTTGCATGCATTTCTTACGATGTGGAAAAAGATAATATTCTGAGTCTGATATACCCGGTTTCTGATCATATGGTGCTTTCTGTGAACTGTATGCCAATGGACGCAGATGAAAACTGGGAGGATGCAAGAAATATCATTCTTGCATCCATTCAACCTATGGAATAAACTGTTTCATACCTGAAGCGCCTGATCTCGGTCAGCCGGGACAGGAAAAACAAAACAAAAGAAGTGAAGAAACGCAGAATAGCGGCTTCTTCACTTCTTTTGTTTACTGCCAGTCTGTCTGCGTTACGGAGCCGGTACGGAACCGCTTCTTTTGTGGGGCATTCGGAAAAAGGCTGCGGATCAGCGGTTCAGGCCCGGCACAAAAGCACCCTGGTCCGCGAGATACTGCCGGATTTCGGCAGTGTCCAGGCTGCGTGTGTTCATATTCCGGCTGTGGATATTCAGCACAGCGGCGGCGCCGGCGGCCTGGCCCATGGCCATGCAGGAGGCCTTGACGCGGATGGCGGAATTGCAGGACCTGTCGGATGACACGCAGCGTCCGGCTGTGTAGACATTTCTCAGTCCCCGCGGCCGCAGGGCGCCCATCGAAATGGTGGGCGTCTTTTCGTCATGCAGGTAGATGATCTCGGATGCCTGGTGATCCCGGTGCAGGTCAATGAACCAGTAGGTGTAGCATACGGCGTCCGGATAGACCTTTTTCTCGAGATATTCCTCGCCTGTCATGACCGTATCCCCCAGAATCCTGCGGCTTTCCCTTGGCGCGGACTCAGGCGCGCTTCCCAGGATCCGGAAGGGCTCGCCACCCTGACGCAGGGCGCGCATGAGTTCGGTCTGCGCACGGCGGGCGCGGATTTCCGCTATGGTCCGGCTGTCGCTGTCTGCGGTGTTCAGGCCTGTGACATGGTTGGTGTTGTCACCGCCGGTTTCAAGAAAATATCCAAGGTCCACGCATAGCATCTCGGAGAGAGCGGGATTACGGCGTACAGCTTCCTGCCAGGCCTGCTGCGCGGCGGTGAGATCCGGGGCAGACGCGGGGGAGGCGTCCGGGTACAGGCGTATGGTGCCTGGCTGAAGCTCGGAGGGAAGATGGTATTCCGCTCCGGCCCATGCGCAGAGGTCGCCGTCGCCGGTGCAGTCAATGAAGATCTCGGCGCGGTGACGGACAAGGCCTGACTTGGTGGAGACGATGACGGCAAGCACCTGTGTGCCCTCCGGGGTATCCTCTGTTTCCACGGCGACCATGGACTGCCGGTAAAACAGTGTGACATTTGCGGAAAGAAGAAAATCATCCATGCACTGGGCGGCGGCGATCGGGTTGACACGGACGCCGTACTGCCAGTGCACGCGGTATGGCGCGTCCATGTCCGGAATGCTGGCAAATCCGCGGCGCGCAAGCTCGCGTACATATTCCCAGCCGATACCGGAGATGATCATCCGGTCGCCCGCGGGCCGGTGAGGATTGTTGAACTGGTCAATGGAATTGCTGCCGAGGACGGTAAGGCTTCCGCCTGGCATGGCAAAATGTTCAAAAAGCGCGACGCGCAGGCCGGCGCGCCCGGCCTGGACAGCCGCGCAGAATCCGGCGCAGCCGGCTCCGGCCACAATAACGTCAAACTCGGCCCCTTCCTGAATCTGCATGCAATAACCCCCGAATATGTCATGTGCATACATCATTCTCCCCGCAGGGCCGTCTTTCCTGCGCAGTGCTCGGGCGGCGCAAATGGAAAACAGGCATCCGGATGTCCGGATGCCTGCACGCGGGATCAGTATTCAAAGGTGCCTTCATAGACCATCACAGTATTGCCGGTGAGAAGGATCCGTCCGGGTTCCACACGCACCAGCAGATCGCCGCCCAGCAGCTTGACCGTGATTTCCGTGTTCATGTCGCACAGTCCAAGCCGCACGGCTGCCGCGGCGGCGGCACAGGCGCCGGTGCCGCAGGCCAGGGTTTCCCCGCTGCCGCGCTCCCATACGCGCATGCGCAGCGTGGAGCGGTTCACCACCCGCACGAATTCCGTATTCACGCGCTCCGGGAACAGGGGATGCTGTTCAAACATGGGTCCGATCTCTTCCAGGTTCAGTCCGTCAATGGCATTGAGGAAAGTGACGCAGTGCGGATTGCCCACGTTCACGCCGGTGACGAACCAGGTGCGTCCGCCGATCTCCAGCGGGTAGTTGAGAAGCTCCGGATCCGCGCACGCGGCGGGAATCTTCTCCGATGCAAACTCGGCAGCGTCCATTTCCACCGTGGCGGACGTGACCTTGCCGTCCCGCAGGAACAGCTGCAGATGATGGATGCCGCTGACGGTTTCAATGGTCATGGACTCGGAGTGGATGAGACCGTGGTCGTACATGTACTTGGCCACGCAGCGTATATTGTTTCCCGCCATGCGGCCCTCGCTGCCGTCACGGTTGAAGGAGCGCATCCGGCAGTCCGCCGAAGCGGACTTTTCCATGAGCACAATGCCGTCGCCGCCGATGCCGTAGTGCGGCGTGCACAGACGCACGCACAGGGACTCAGGTGAGGTGACCCGGCCGTCAAAGTTTTCCACAAAGATATAGTCATTGCCGCAGGAATGCATCTTGGCAAAGGATATCTGCTCCCGCCACTTGCGCATATGGTTGATGTCCACCAGTTCCGTGGTCAGCGGCGTATACCGGCTTTCCAGGATCTGGGCCAGGGCGTTGGCGGTATCCGGACTGGTGAGGCAGGGAATGCCGCGCTGCATGGCATGCCGGTGCAGCAGCGTATAGTCGCCCACCGTGGTATCCTTCACGGCCCCTGTATAGATGATGTAGCTCAGATGCCCGCTGTCCATGAGGTCCAGGATCTGACGGCTTTCGCTGGCGTTCTCCACGCTGTGCACGGGTATGCCCATGTCGGCGATGGCCAGCGCGGTTCCGCTGGTGGCATACAGGGTCAGGCCCAGGTCATGGAAGCGCTTGGCAAGGGAAATGATTTCCTGGTAATCGTGCTCTTCCACGGAGATGAGCACACCGGAATCGGGCCGGAGCCTCGGCACGGTGAACCCGGCGGCCGTAAGTCCCTTGAACATGGCCTCGGCCAGGGTCTTGCCCACGCCCAGCACTTCGCCGGTGGACTTCATTTCCGGACCGAGGATGGAATTGGCATCCGACAGCTTTTCAAAGGAGAAGACCGGCACTTTCACGGCCACATACGGCGGCGTGCGGTACAGGCCGGTGCCGTAGCCGAGGGAGGACAGGGGTTCGCCCAGCATGACATGCGCGGCCAGGTCCACCATGGGCACGCCGGTGACCTTGGAAATATAGGGCACGGTGCGGCTGGCCCGGGGATTGACCTCGATGACATAGAGTTCCCCGCCGTAGATCAGGTACTGGATGTTCACCAGTCCCTTGGTGCCCAGAGCCAGGGCGAGCTTTTCCGAGGAATCGCAGATGCGCTTCAGGTCCCGGTCATGCAGGTTGTAGGGCGGATAGACGGCGATGGAATCGCCGGAATGCACGCCGGCGCGCTCGATATGCTCCATGATGCCGGGAATCAGGACATCGCGGCCGTCGGAAATGACGTCCACTTCCAGCTCAATGCCGGGCATGTACTGGTCCACGAGCACCGGGTTTTCAATGCCGCCTGCGAGAATGCGCTCCATATAGGCGCGGGTGTCTTCCCTGGAGCGGACAATGGTCATGTTCTGTCCGCCGATGACATAGGAGGGCCGCAGAAGCACGGGATAGCCCAGCGACTCCGCAGCCTGCAGGGCTTCGTCCATGGTGCGCACGGCCAGGCCCTTGGGACGCGAGATATGGAAGCGCTCCAGAAGCCGGTCGAACTGTTCCCGGTCCTCAGCCATGTCAATGCCTTCGGCGCTGGTGCCGAGGATGGGCACATGGTGCTCATGCAGGTAGGCGGTCAGATGAATGGCGGTCTGTCCGCCGAAGGCCACCACCACGCCGATGGGCTTCTCCACTTCCAGAATGGACGCCACATCCTCCGGGGTCAGGGGCTCGAAATAGAGACGGTCAGCCGTGTCATAGTCCGTGGACACGGTCTCGGGATTGTTGTTGACAATGACCACGTCATAGCCCATGTCCCGCAGCGTCCAGACGCAGTGCACCGAGGAATAGTCAAACTCAATGCCCTGTCCAATGCGGATCGGGCCGGAGCCCAGCACCAGCACCACGGGCTTTCCGGAGCGCCGGAACGGCCTGGACTCGCAGACACTGTCGCAGCAGGAATAGAAATAGGGCGTTCTGGCGTCAAACTCGGCGCCGCAGGTATCCACCATCTTGTAGCTGTAGTGGAAGGTCATGGGCAGGTCCTGTCCGCTCAGGCGCCGGATGGCGGCATCCGTGAATCCCAGATGCTTGGCCTGCATGTATATGTCCGTGCAGAGCGCGCCGGAGGCGAGCGTGTCCTCCATGTGGATCAGGTTCTCAATCTTGTAGAGGAAGAACCGGTCCACCATGGTCAGGGCATGAATGTCGTCCACGCTCATGCCGCCGCGCAGGGCTTCATAGATGGTGAACAGCCGGTGGTCATCCTGGTCCATGAGCCGCTCGGCGGCGGGCCTGCTGTCCAGGGGCGCGCACTTCAGGGTGTCCAGCCCGATCTCCGCGCCGCGGACGGCCTTCATCAGCGCTTCCTCAAAGCACTGACCGATGGCCATGACTTCGCCCGTGGCCTTCATCTGGGTGCCGAGCCTGCGGCTGGCGCCGGCAAACTTGTCAAACGGCCACTTGGGGAACTTCACCACCACATAGTCTATTGTGGGCTCAAAGCAGGCGCAGGTGACGCCGGTGATATCATTGGGGATCTCGCTCAGGTCATACCCCAGCGCCAGACGCGTGGTGATCTTGGCAATGGGATAGCCCGTGGCCTTGGAGGCCAGGGCGGAGGAACGCGAAACCCTGGGGTTCACCTCAATGACGGCGTACTCGAAGGATTCGGGATGCAGCGCGAACTGGCAGTTGCACCCGCCCACAATATTCAGCGCGGAGATCATGCTCAGCGCGGCGGAACGCAGCATCTGGTATTCCTTGTCGGACAGGGTCAGGGCAGGGGCCACCACAATGGAGTCACCGGTGTGCACGCCCACGGGATCCACGTTTTCCATGGAGCACACGGCAATCACATTGCCCAGGTGGTCGCGCATGGTTTCAAACTCGATTTCCTTCCAGCCGGCAATGCTCTTTTCCACCAGGATCTGATGAATGGGGGAAAGGTCCAGACCGTTGCGCGCGATCTGCAGAAACTGTTCCGGGGTTTCGCAGATACCGCCGCCGGTGCCGCCCAGGGTATAGGCCGGGCGCACAATGACGGGATACCCGATGTCCTCCGCCGCCTTCACGGCGGCGTCCAGGTCCGTGGCGATTTCTGAGGGCACCACCGGCTGTCCGATGCTCTTCATGGTCTCGCGGAACAGTTCGCGGTCCTCGGCCTTTTCAATGGCGTCCAGATTGGAGCCAAGGAGCCGCACGCCCAGCTTTTCCAGCACCCCGCTGCGGCTCAGCTGCATGGCAAGGGTCAGGGCGGTCTGTCCGCCGAGCCCGGCCAGGAGGCCGTCCGGCCGTTCCTTTTCCAGAATCCTGGTGAGGGTGGGTACGTCCAGGGGTTCCAGATAGATTTCGTCCGCCAGATGGCGGTCGGTCATGATGGTGGCCGGGTTGGAATTGACCAGCACCACATTGATGCCCTCTTCCTTCAGCACCCGGCAGGCCTGGGCCCCGGCATAGTCGAACTCGGCCGCCTGACCGATGACAATGGGCCCGGAACCGATGACCAGTACCTTGCGGATGGTCGGATCCTTAGGCATGATCATCACCTCCCATCATGGACATGAATTCATCAAAGAGGAAACCGGTGTCATGCGGTCCGGAACAGGCTTCCGGATGGAACTGCACCGTCATGGCATCCCGATACAGCATGCCTTCGCAGCTTCCGTCATTGGCATTGCGCAGGATTTCCTCGCCGATGCCGGTGAGGCTGTCCGCCACCACGGCATAGCCGTGGTTCTGGGACGTGATGAAGGTGCGTCCGGAGCGCAGGTCGCGCACCGGCTGATTCGCGCCGCGGTGGCCGTACTTGAGCTTGGTGGTCTGTCCGCCCATGGCCAGCGCGGTCAGCTGATGTCCCAGACAGATGCCGAACACGGGCACCTGGCCCAGCATTTTGCGGATCTGCTGGATCTGATATTCATTCTCGGCCGGGTCCCCGGGTCCGTTGGACAGCATGATGCCGTCGGGATGCAGGGAGAGCACGTCCTGCGCGCTGGCGGTGGCCGGCATGCAGATGACGCGGCAGCTGCGGCTGAGAAGCTCGCGCACAATATTCTTCTTGGCGCCGTAGTCCATGAGCACCACCGTGTGCAGCGCATGCTCCGGCTCGGAAACCTCGGGCTCGCGGCAGCTGCAGCGCAGGACCTCGCCGGAGACCCGATAGGTATTGAGTATGCTCAGATCCTCGGGCATGTGCTCGCAGATCATGGCGTTCATGGTGCCGTATTCCCGCAGGATCCGGGTCAGATGCCGGGTATCCAGGCCGGTGAGGCAGGGAATGTGCATATCCATGAGATACTCGCCCAGGGGTCCGCGGCAGCGGAAGTTTTCCGGCTGCGCGCAGAGCTCGCGCACAATGTATCCCCGGAGCGCGGGCCGGCCTTCAAAGTCTTCCGGGATCAGCCCGTAATTCCCGATCATGGGGAAGGTCTGGATGACGATCTGCCCGGCATAGCTGGGGTCCGTCAGGGTTTCCAGATAGCCGTTCATGCCGGTGGTGAACACAAGCTCGCCCACCGCGGTGGCGGGATAGCCCGACTGACGGCCCTCAAACACGTCTCCATTGGATAAAATCAGATAGGACATACTGGCTCCTCACAAAGTGTCGCGGCCATGACAGCCTTGATGGTGTGCATCCGGTTTTCGGCTTCATCGAACACCAGGGACTGCGGGCTTTCAAAGACCTCGTCCGTGACTTCCATGGCCGTGAGACCGTACTTCTCATAGATCTTCTGCCCGATGCCCGTGCCCAGATCGTGGAAGGCCGGGAGGCAGTGCATGAACCGGCACTGGGGACCGGCGAGCTGCATGAGCTCCATGGTCACCTGATAGGAAAGCAGGGCGTCAATGCGCTCCTTCCATACCTCATCCGGCTCGCCCATGGACACCCATACATCCGTATAGAGCACATCGGCGTTCAGCACGGCCTTGCGCGGATCTTCCTCCCACTCAAGCACGGCGCCGGTTTTCGCGGCCGTGTCAAGACAGAAATGCCGCAGGTGCTCCGACTGGGTATAGGCCTTCGGGGCGCAGGTCACGAAATGCATGCCCATTTTCGCGCAGCCCGTCAGCAGGGAATTGCCCATGTTGTAGCGCGCGTCCCCGAGATAGACCACCTTTTTGCCCCTGAGATCGCCGAAATGCTCCCGGATGGTGAGCAGATCCGCCAGGATCTGGGTGGGATGGCTTTCGTTCGTCAGTCCGTTCCAGACAGGAACGCCGGCATACCTGGCCAGGGCTTCCACGATTTCCTGGCCGAACCCGCGGTATTCCAGACCGTCAAACATGCGGCCCAGGACCCGGGCGGTATCCGGGATGGATTCCTTTTTCCCCATCTGGGAAGCTGTGGGGTCCAGGTATGTGGTGTGCATGCCCAGGTCCGCCGCGGCCACTTCAAAGGCGCACCGGGTGCGTGTGCTGGTTTTCTCAAAGATGAGCGCCACGTTTTTCCCCTCGCAGAGCCGATGGGGCGTATGCGCCTTTTTCAGCTGCTTCAGATGCGCAGCGAGCTCCAGCAGGGAAGTGATTTCCTCCGGTGTCAGGTCCTGGAGGGTGAGGAAGGATGCGCCGTAAAGAGCCAAAGGGATCCCTTCTTTCCGTCCGTTGTCAGGAAAAAGCGGGACAGGCCTGCCTGCCCCGCCAAGCGTCATTTGTTCTGCTGATCCACCATGGCCTGGACCTTGATGGGCAGGCCGAAGAGGTTGATGAAGCCCTGAGCGTCCTTCTGGTTGTAGTCGCTCTCGCCGAAGGTGGCGATGGCTTCGGAGTACAGGGAATAGGGGCTGGTCATGCCGGCGGGAATGATGTTGCCCTTGTACAGCTTCAGCTTCACCTTGCCGGTGACGTGCTCCTGGGTCTTGTCCACGAAGGCGGACAGGGCTTCGCGCAGGGGCGTGTACCACTGGCCGTTGTAGACGAGCTCGGCAAAGGTGATGGAGAGCCGCTGCTTCTCATGCATGGTCATCTTGTCCAGGCACAGGGTCTCCAGCAGGCTGTGGGCCTTGTAGAGGATGGTGCCGCCGGGGGTCTCATAGACGCCGCGGCACTTCATGCCCACGAGCCGGTTCTCCACGATGTCCAGAAGCCCGATGCCGTTCTTGCCGCCCAGCTTGTTCAGGGCGAGGATCAGGTCCTTGGCCTTCATCTTTTCGCCATTGAGCGCCACCGGGATGCCCTTTTCGAACTCGATCTCAATGTACTCGGGGGTATCGGGCGCCTGTACGGGGGATACGCCCATTTCCAGGAAGCCGGGCTTTTCGTACTGCGGTTCGTTGGCCGTGTCCTCCAGGTCCAGGCCCTCATGGCTCAGATGCCAGAGGTTCTTGTCCTTGGAATAGTTGGTTTCCCGGGAAATCTTGAGCGGCACATTGTGGGCCTCGGCGTAATCGATTTCCTCGTCCCTGGACTTGATGCTCCATTCCCTCCAGGGAGCGATGATAGGCATGTTCGGCGCGAAATGCTTGATGGCCAGCTCGAACCGGACCTGGTCATTGCCCTTGCCGGTGCAGCCGTGGCAGATGGCGTCCGCGTTCTCCTTCAGCGCGATCTCCACCAGGCCCTTGGCAATGCAGGGCCGGGCGTGGCTGGTGCCCAGGAGATAGTCTTCATACATGGCGCCGGCCTTCATGGTGGGGATGATGAAGTCATCCACGTATTCGTCCATGAGGTCCAGCACATACAGCTTGGAGGCACCGGTCTTCTTGGCCTTCTCCTCCAGCCCCTCCAGCTCGTCGGCCTGGCCCACGTTGCCGGAAACGGCAATGATCTCGGGATTGTTGTAGTTCTCCTTCAGCCAGGGAATGATAATGCTTGTATCCAGTCCGCCGGAGTAGGCGAGTACGATCTTCTTGTATTGGGTATTCATCATCTTTCTTCCATCCTTTCCTGATGTACAGGCGGAATCATACACCCGTTTTGCATGAATGTCAATAATTATGCAGACAAATATTTATAATTATGCAACAGAAATACAGATGGCGAAAATGGAAAAAACCTCTCCGGATTGGAGAGGTTCCGTGAAAAAACGGGAGGGTGTGCATGCGGGATTGCATACGGCATATTCCGATATTCATGCATACATGCATGCCTTTTACAGGCTGTCAAGGACAGAGCGCATGCGGCGCACCATGTCCGCGTCCACCCGGGGAAACGGCCCGGGGAATCCGCTCATGTCCGGACCTTTCCGGCACATGCGTGTGGCGGAGAAATGCACCTGGCCGCAGCCGGTGCGGCTGACCAGGTCCGCGGCGTTTTCCGGGCGCACGCCGGAACCAGGCAGGATCTCCAGGTCCTTTCCGGCAAAGCGGATCATGTCCCGGATGCAGTCCGCGCCTTCCGGGGCCGTGGGCTTCTGTCCGCTGGTGAGCACCCGGGTGATGCCGCATACGATCAGGGCGTCCAGCGCCTGCTTCCAGTCCGGGCACAGATCCAGCGCCCGGTGAAAGACGCATGGACGGCCGCCGGCCAGCTCCACCATCTGCCGGGTCTGTTCCATCTGTACGGTGCCGTCCGGGTTCAGGCAGCCGAAGACAATGCCGTCAGCGCCAAGATTCAGCAGAAGGCCGGCCTCTTCCTTCATTAAGAGGAACTCATCCCGGCAGTAGCAGAACCCGCCGTCCCTGGGCCGGATCATGACCATGACCGGCACCCTGGCCTGCTCCTTGACCGTGAGCAGGGAGATGACGCCGGGGGTCAGGCCGCCCAGCTGAAGGGCGGTGTTGAGTTCGATGCGGTCCGCGCCGGAGCGCGCGGCCTCGATGGCATCCCTGGCGGAATTGCAGCAGACTTCCAGCAGCAAGCTCATGGTGTTTCCTCCTGTGCCCG
>CACYNZ010000029.1 GCA_902775835.1 uncultured Eubacteriales bacterium
TGGGCGATGCTGTTCCCCATTCTTCTTATCATTCTGATCCGCTTTGGAATCATGAGCCCCACGGAATCCGGAGCCTTTGCCTGCGCTTACGCTCTTCTGGTCGGCATTGTGATCTACAGGGAACTCAACTGGAAAACCCTGATGGAGACCTTGCGCTCATCCGTGAAGGATATCACGGTGATTACCATCATTCTGGCGTTCTCCGGCGTGTTCGGCTATGGTATTGTGTATGATGATATTACGGTGTCGATCGCAAACTCTCTGGTGCAGGTAACCAGCAACCCCTATCTGCTGCTTGGCCTGGTGGTGATTTTCCTGCTGATCTGCGGTATGTTTATGGAGACCACGGTCATTGCGCTGATCCTGACGCCGATTCTGCTGCCTGTCATGCGCAGTGTGGGTGTCAACGAGGTCGTGTTCGGCATGATTATGATGACGACGGTCACCTTTGGCGTCATGACTCCTCCGGTAGGTGTGGCACTGTACGCTACTTCTGATATTATGGGCTGCTCTATTCAGGATACCTTCCGGGACGGCTGGCCGTTCTATCTGGCTGTCGTTCTGGTTATTCTGTTTATGATCTTTTTCCCGAATGCGGTTCTATGGCTGCCGAACCTTGTATACGGCAATGCAGCTTAAGCTTTTCGGACAGAAACCTGGCGCCAGGACGAAGTTGCTGCCGGCGGAATCTTTACACCGGAACTGTCACTGCCTGAGCGGTTCGGAGCCATGGCGAACGATGGAGGCAATTGAAGTGAAACTATCTAATCCGCGTCTGCGTGAGACGGGCAAAAACTATGCTCTCCGCGTACTGAAAGAGAATATCGTTGAGCTGGAACTGGTGCCGGGAAGTCAAATCAGTGAAAATGAATTATCCGCAGCGCTCAATCTTTCCAGAACGCCGATTCGTGAAGCCTTGTCCGAGCTGGAAGCCATTAAGCTGGTGGAAATCGTCCCGCAGAAAAAGACGTCGATTTCCCTGATTGACTATGACATGGTGGACGAAGCCAGATTCATGCGCTATGCGTTGGAGAACGCAGTGATCGGCATGGTCTGTGAAGAGCGAGGCGAGGAAGATCTGCTGCGTCTGGAGCAGAACCTTGAAATGCAGCGCCTCTTCTATCGCAGCGGCGCTCTGGCGGAGTTTAAGAAAAAAGACGATGAATTTCATCGCAGCTTCTTTGAAATCACGCGCAAGATGGAGGTGTACCATCTGATGCAGAGGCTTCAGGTGCATTTCGACCGGGTGCGCAATCTCTCGCTGAGCGTTGTTCCGCACGAAGCCATTATTGAGGATCATGAGAGGATTGTCAACTGTATAAGGAATCAGGATATTCCGCAGGCGAGAGCGCAGTTGAAAACGCACCTTGAACGATATCAGATTGATGCGGCGACAATTCAAACTGCCTATCCGCAGTATTTTAAACCAAATCCAACACAGGAGGGTTAAACAATGCCAATGCAAATGGGTTTTCGCTGGTACGGCGAAGGCAATGACAAGATCTACGGCGTGCTGAACTTCCAGCCTACCTCTATGTGGTGGCGTGTGCCCGCCAACTCCATGGGCGCCACCAACCCCCTGGTCGAGGACGAACTGAAGGCTTGGATGCGCGCAGCCGAGTTCTGCAAGAGCATGTCCGATGCCGGCATCCAGCCTCTGTATGAGGATATGGCCGGTGACTCCGGCGCTGACTATTCCGGCAACTTCCTGCAGGGCAAGTACGGCATGGTCTACAACGGCGACTGGATCATTGAAATGCTGAACACCGCCATCCGCAACGGCGATGGCAATGTGAACTATGACATCGCGCCCCTGCCGCACTGGGAAGGCGAAAAGGCCGTGACCCCCGGTGCCGCCGGCATCTTGATGGTGGCTGAAGGCACCCAGCATGCGAAGGAAGCCTATGACTTCATCGCGTTCTGCACCGGTGCGGAAGCTTCCAAGACCTTCCTGTCCATGGATTATTTCCCGGCCTGGCAGGATGAGAACACGGTTGCCACCTACTGCGAAGGCAAGACGGCACCCGAGCACATCGAGTTCGTCGTGAACCAGGACATCATTTCCCAGGTGCCCTGCGATCCGCTGTACAACCCCGCCACCAACATTGTCAAGGAAGAAGTGTCCCTGTATCTGCTGGGTGAGCAGGATATTGAGACCACTGAGGCAAACTGCCTCGCCCGTATCAAGGACGAAGTGGTGGACGCTCAGTAATCGCCATGGATACCATGGGCCGCTCGCAATAACGGGCGGCCCTTTTTGAAGAATGCTTCTGTCCTGCCCACCGGATTCAGGCAGAAAATGCTAGATAAATGGAGAAGAGCAATGACTACGAACATTCAGCCCAGGAAAAGAAGCTCAAACGCCTATACGCGCCTGCAGTCGCGCACTGCGGTGGCCTTTCTTCTCCCGAACCTTCTGGGATTCCTCCTCTTTGTGGTGTATCCCGTATTCCGTGCCCTGATCATCAGCATGACCAACTGGAACGGATTCAAGAAAATGGACTACGTGGGCTTCACCAATTATGTGAAGCTGTTTTCGGACTCCACGTTTACGATTTCGCTTCAGAATACTCTGTTCTACACCCTGGTGACGGTGCCCCTGTCCATCATGTTCGGCATTCTGATGGCGCTCCTGATGAACGTGAAGCTGCGCAGCATCAAGGTGTTCCGCACGATCTATTTTCTGCCCCAGATCACATCCATGGTGGCCATCGGTCTCGTGTGGTCCCTGATTCTGGCCAAGCAGGGCCCCATCAACCAGTTCCTGATGATGCTGGGCAACCAGAATCCGCCCAAATGGATTTCCTCGTCCCAGTACGCGCTGGCGTCAGTGGAAATGGTGAGCATCTGGAGGTCCATGGGCTATAACGCCATCATATTGCTGGCCGGTCTCCAGGGCATCAGCGCGGAGCTCTATGAAGCCGCCAAGCTTGACGGCGCCAATGGGTTCCAGTCTTTTCTGCATGTGACCATTCCCATGCTTTCGCCCACCATCTTCTTCTGTCTGGTCACGCAGATGATCAGCTCCTTCAAGGTCTTTGACATCATCATCGCCATGACCCAGGGCGGACCCGGCCGGGCCACTAACGTGCTGGCCTATTTCGTCTATACCAAGTCCTTCATGGATTCCCGCTTCGGCTATGCAAGCGCGGCGGCCTTCATCATGTTCGCCATTATCATGGTGTTCACCGCCATTCAGTTCGTCGGCCAGAAGAAATGGGTCAATTACTGAGAAAGGGGGAATGAGGCAATGTCACAGTCGGTATCGCAGAAAGTCTTCAAGGTCGTCATTGTGGTGATTCTCGTTGCCCTGGCACTGTTCATGCTCTTCCCCTTTGTCTGGATGGTGCTCGGTTCCTTCAAGCCGAAGGATGAACTCTTCGCCGTGCCTATGACCCTGTTCCCGACCCGCTGGATGGGCAGCAACTACAAGGACGTGTTCATCAAGATCCCGTTTGCGAAGTTCTACTGGAACACTGCCTTTGTGGCAGTCATGTCCACCATCGGCCAGGTCATTACCTGTTCGCTGGCCGGCTACGCCTTTTCCAAGCTGCACTTCCGGGGCAGGGACGGACTGTTCCTTCTGTACCTGGGCACCATGATGATTCCCTATCAGGTCACCATGATTCCCCAGTACGAGCTGGTCCGCAACCTGGGCCTGCTCAATACCCACTGGGCGCTGATTATCCTGCACTGGTTCTCGCCCTTCGGCGTGTTCCTGCTGCGCCAGTTCATGATCAGCATTCCCGACTCCCTGGTGGAATCCGCGCGCATTGAGGGCGCGGGCGAAATGCGCATCCTGACCAATATCATTCTGCCCCTGTCCAAGTCCGCGCTGGCCACGCTCATCACTCTCAAGTTCCTGGACTCCTGGAACGACTTCAACGCGCCCATGATCATGCTCAGCGACAAGAACAAGTACACGCTGCAGCTGGGCCTGCGCATGTTCCAGCAGGAGTTCGGCGTGGAGTACACGCTGATCCTGGCCGGCACCACCATGTCCCTGATTCCCATTCTCATCATCTATATCTTCGCGCAGAACTATTTCATCGAAGGCATTGCCAATACCGGCATCAAGGGCTGATGACGAACCAAGGAAAGGAATGACGTGTTACGGACTTCGGAACCGAACGTGAGATATTGCTCACGGAGAACTGGCTCTTTGCCCGCGGCACACTGAACGCACCGGCTGAAGCTTTTCAGCCGGTGCGTATTCCTCATGACTGGGCCATCGTGGATACCGCGCCGGAGTATGTGCCCATGGGGGAAAGCCAGGGCTTTTTCACGCGCCGGGGGATCGGCTGGTACAGAAATACATTTTCGTACCGGAAGATGCCCGGCATGCGCACTTTTCTGAACTTTGACGGGGTTATGGAAAACAGCACCGTATGGGTGAACGGAAATGAGGCCGGCGGCCATGGCTGGGGGTATACACCCTTCCGTCTGGACGTGACAGAGTATATGCAGAGCGGCGAGAACACCATCGAGGTGCGCTGCGACTGCTCCGTGACGCCGCCGGACCGCTGGTACTCGGGCTGCGGCCTGTACCGTCCGGTGTCTCTGCTCACTGTGCCGGTTGTGCACCTGGATGACCGGAAGGTCGTTTTGTATACGGAGCTCTCGGAAGGCGCGGCCTGTCTGCAGATCCGCACAGGGATTGACGCGCCGGTGACGGCGCAGCTGTACCTGCGCGGCAGCCTGAAAGCTGAAGGCATGGGCAGGGAAGACCTGACGCTCTATGTCACGCGTCCGGAGCTCTGGTCCGCTGAAACGCCGGTACTGTATGACCTGGTGCTCTCGCTCGCGGACGGGAGCGACCGCATAGGCATGCGCGTGGGTCTGCGCGAGGTCAGCGTGAACCTGGACGGGATCCGGGTCAACGGGAAAAAGGTGTATCTGCGCGGTGTCTGCCTGCATCAGGACATACCCTGCGTCGGCATTGCCGCCACGCCGGACCTGTGGCGGCCGCGGCTTGAGCAGCTCAGGTCCATCGGTGTCAACGCGCTGCGGTGCGCGCATCATGTGCACAGTGCCGCGTTCATGGACCTGTGCGATGAAATGGGCTTCTACGTCTATGAGGAGTTCACGGACAAATGGCACAGCGGTTCCTACAACCGGTATTTCGACCAGTGGCAGAGCGACGTGGACGCCATGATGGACCGGGACCGGAACCGGCCCTCGGTGATCATCTGGGGCGCCGGCAATGAGGTGGAGAACCAGGCTCAGCCCTCCATGATGGAAACCCTGCGCATGCTCACGCAGTATATGCGCGCAAAGGATCCCTCGCGGCCGGTGAGCTATGCCATGAACCCGCACTTCAAGCGCCCGTCGGGACGCGATGCCAGCCGGGTGAAGGACATCCAGAAGCTGGTGGACGAGGCGGATGAGTACGAGATCGAGGACCTGGACGAACGGGTTGCGTGCATCTGCCGGATTGCGGAGCATGTGGACATCATCTCCTGCAATTATCAGGAGCAGTGGTTTGAGGCCATTCACCGCGCGTGCCCTGACAAACCGATCCTGGCCACGGAGGTCTATCAGTTCTTCATGGGCCATGAAAAGAACATGCAGAACTTCACCATGGGCGACATTCCCGTGGCCTTCGGCGAAAAAACGCCGTACTGCCTGGGCAGCTTCATATGGGTCGGGTACGATTATCTTGGCGAATCCCACGGCTGGCCGGGCAAGGGCTCCACAAGCGGGATTTTCCGTTCCAACGGCGTGCCCCGCTTTGCCGCGCATATCCTCAGGAGTTTATGGAAAAAGGAACCGTATATCCATATCGGTGTGCTGGACTATTCGTTCCCGGATGAGATCATCAAGGAACACTGGGCAACGCCGCCCTATGAGGACGGATGGGACTTCCGGAATGTGGGAAGGCAGGTCTTTCCCTTCATGGCGGCTACGAACTGTGAGGAGATCACCGTGGAATACGGGGACCGGAAACTGTTCTTTGCCATGCCGAAGAATGGGCCCTCCGGGTACCTGACCGGGTTTGTGCCCTTTGTCCCTGGAACGCTGCGGGCCACCGGGTATATCGGCGGCAGAGCCGTGTGCACCCATGAGCTGCATACCCCGGGAAAGCCCGCGTGCCTGCGCTTTACGGACGCGCCTGTCAGTCTGCCGGCGGAAAGGAACAGACGGATTCTGCTCACGGTGCAGGCCGAGGACATGGAGGGCGTGCATGTGATCCGCGCGCTGGATGATGTGGCCTTTTCCGTGTCCGGGCCTGCGGAGATTGAGGCCGTGGACAACGGGGATTCCCTGTGCGGTCTGCCGTTTACCACCTGCCATGTGCCGCTGTTCCGCGGCCGGGCCAGCGTTTTGCTCCGGCTGAGCGGGGAGCCGGGTGCCATCCGGCTGCAGGCAGAAGCCGGGGGCGGATTCGGGGGCAGTGCGGAGATCCGTACAGAATAGTCAGAAAACACCTGTGTGAAGGCTGACCGCGCCGGGAGGCGCGGCCAGCCTTTTTGGGTGCCGCATGCCTGTATCCGGGCGCGCCTTTGCCTGTTTGTACATGCGGGATTTTTCTTCTTGACGATTGCAGGGCGGCAGACTATAATGCCTGCAATTTCCCACTCCGCAGGATGAAAGGACGCGTATGCATGCGGCTTCTTCTCAGACACTCCGGTCCGTCCTCCCTTTCCCTTCTCTACGATGAATTCCGGCTTTCCAAGGCGGTCCGGCGCAGCCTGAACCTGATCCTGCTTGCCAACCTCTTCGGCAATCTGCACGGCATCATCTGCGGCGGCGGCACCACGGCCATGGTGGGCCTGGCCAACGAACTGCACGCAGGCGATCTCGCCTTCGGCCTGATCAACGGCATTCCCCAGGCGGCAGCGCTTCTGCAGATCCCGTTCTCCGTGCTGGTCAGCCGGACGCATGCCCGGAAAAGGTACATGCTCACCTTCGGGCTGTTCTCCAGGGCGCTGTGGATCCTGTTCGGGCTGATTCCCCTGATCGTCCCGGCCAGTCCGGCGTGGCTGCCCCTGTGGACCATGATCTTCCTTCTGGGCATTTCCTCCTGCTGCGGATCGGTCATTAATGTGTGCTGGCTGCCCTGGTTTTCGGACCTGGCGCCCATACGGCTGCGCGGACAGTGGTTTTCCGTGCGTGACATGCTGGTGGCCGGCGCCAACCTGGGCTTCGGGCTTCTGGTGGCATGGCTTCTGGATACGCTTCCGGTCTATAACCGGTATATCGTGGTCTTTGCCATGGGCGGTGTGCTGGGCATGATGGACATGATCTGCTTCGGCTTCTGTACGGAACAGTTCAGTGACCCGCCGAGAAAGGAAAAGCTCGGCACGGTGCTCAGGCATATCCGGGACAACGGTCCCTTCTGCCGCCTGGTCATCATGTGGACGGCCTGGTGCTTTGCCTCAAACCTTTGCGGACCATATCTGGGCCGCTATTCCATCAATGACATGGGTCTTTCCTTCATGCAGATGACGGTGTTCGGCACGGCGGCCTCCGCCATTGCCACCGTGCTGGTTATGCCCAGGTGGGGCCGTGAGCTGAACCATTACGGCAGCCGGAATGTGATGCAGATCGCCACTCTGGCCACCTCCGTCACCGACCTGTTCTATCTCTTCTCCACGCCGGGCAGCGTCTGGCCGGTGCTTCTGCGCAATTTCATCGGCGCGGCCTGCTGGAGCGGATGCAACCTGGCCGCCAACAATCTGCAGCTTTCCTTCTCGCCGGATGAGGGCCGGCCCTCCTATATCGCCGTATTTGCCTGCATCACGTCCCTTGTGGGCGTGGCCCTGGGCACACTGTGCGGCGGAACGCTTCTGGAAACCTGGGAAAGCTCCGGCTGGTTCACCGGCGGGCTGGACCGCCTGAAAGTGCTGGTGCTGCTCTCCGCCGGACTGCGCTTTGCGGTGACCTTCCTGCTGGTGCCGCGCCTGGACAGGGGGAGCGATGAGGAAAACGCAAAGCTTCCCGGTATCTTCCGTATCTTTTCCGGAAAGCGCGGCGGAAAGTGACCGATATCTGTCTTTTTCTCGAAGCGGCCTGATCGCCGCTTCTTTTTTCGTGCCTCCGGATTCTGAAACCGGTTTCAGAATGCGCTGACAGGCCTGAGCGTCCGGAAGGAGACAGGCAGTCAGATGCGAACAAGTTCTTGACGATGATGTATATTGCTGAGATAATTACACATGGCTAACAAAATGCGTACAGAAAAGGAGAAGAAGCATATGTCAAAAGAATCCAGGAAAGCCGGAGGGGTGAAAAAATTCTACGGCGTGAGCCGCAGGATCTGGACCTCCGTGCTGCTCGCGGCGCTGGGTCTGGTGCTCATTGTCTGGCCGGCGTCATCGGTGGCGGCCATTGTCCGTCTGGTGGGCATTGCCCTGATCGTCATCGGAACCGTGGGCCTGGTGCAGCAGATCATGGCCAGGGAGGACAAGAAGGTTTCCCGCATGGTCCGCTCGCTGCCGAACCTCGCGTTTCTTGCAGCCGGCATCTGGGTGCTGGTGAACCCGGTCATGTTTGAAAACCTGATCCATTTTGTGCTGGGCATCACCATACTGATCTTCAGCCTGAAGGATCTGATTCTGGCCATAAAGGCAAAGAAGGAAAAGCTCTGGCTGATCCTGCCGGTCATCGGCATTGTCCTGGGCATCCTGATTCTGGTCAATCCCTTCGGCTCGTTCCGCGCCTTCGCGGTATTTGCGGGCATTGCGCTGCTCTACACAGGCGCTGCGTCCCTGGTCAATGAAGTGCGTTCCAGATGAGCACATGAAGCACGGCAGGACCTGCCGTGCTTTTCCTGTGGCCGGATGCAGAGAAGGCTTCCGGCCGGGTATATGGCAAAAACACATTCAGGACAGGACATGCGGTTGCCGCGCATGGATTTTGCCACTATAATGAATCCATGAAACAGAATCTGCACAGAGGATGCATGCAAACAGGAGGACAGGATGAAATCAGAGAGACTGCAGGCCATTTTTGAGGCAACCGCCTTCCCGCATACCAGCGGCAGCGCGGAGGAACTCCGCGTGGCGGAATACCTGAAGTCGTGCTGCGAGGAACTGGGCGTTCCGGCACATCTGGAAGCGTTCCGCGTGGCCATGGCGGACATGGAAAGCTGCTCCGTGACCGCGGACGGAGAGGACATACCCTGCAAGGCCTTCCACGGCTGCGGCAGCGGGGAGATTGAAGGCGAACTGTATTACATGCCGGCACTTGACCCGGTTTCCATGGCCGGAGCCAGGGACCGGATTGTGCTGCTGGACACCCAGGGCATCGGATACTATGGATATCAGGACCTCATGAAGGCCGGCGCGAAGGGCATTCTGTTCCAGTACGGGAACATGTATTATCCCCAGCAGGACATTGACCAGCGCGATCTGCGGGAAGCTGTCCGCGGGGACGCGGGCAAGGTGCTCTGCGCCATGATCCATTCCTCCTCAGCCGTGGAACTGGTGCGCCGGGGCGTGAAGCGCGTGAGGATCTGCGTTCAGCAGAAGGAGTATGACGGCGAGTCCCATAACGTGGTGGCGGAGCTGCCCGGGAGGCGGGACGAATGGATCACCATGACGGCCCACTATGACTCCACCTCCCTTTCCAATGGCGCCTATGACAACATGACCGGCTGCGTCGGGCTGCTGGGCACCATGGAGTTCATGAAGGACCGGGAGCGGAACTATGGTCTGCGCTTTGTGTTCTGCGGCAGCGAGGAGCGCGGGCTCCTTGGCTCGAAGGCCTATGTGCGGGATCACAAGGATGAGATGGAAAAGACCGTGCTGAACATCAACCTGGACATGATCGGCACCATCATGGGCAAGTTCATTGCCCGCATTTCCGCCGAGGATAAGCTGGCGCATTATCTGTCCTATATGGGCGCCGAGCTCGGTTTCCCGGTGGCGGCGAAGACCGGCGTGTATTCCAGCGACTCCCCGCCCTTTGCCGACAGCGGCGTGCCCGCTGTTTCCATGGCCAGGATTGCCGGCGGCAATGTGGCGCCGATCCACTGCCGGTATGACACCATGGACGTGCTGTCCATGGAGCAGATTCAGAAGGATATCTGCTTTATCGCCGAGTTCACCCGCCGCATGGCCTGCGCGGCCTGCTGCCCGGTGAGCCGCGAGATCCCCGAGAGCGTGAAGAAGGAACTGGATGAATATCTGTTCAGAAAGCGCAGGCCTGACTGACAGATACCCGGCGGTGAGCCGGACGCATAAACAGAATACTTACCGGCCCGGAACTGCTGTTCCGGACCGGTTTTCAAATCCTGTACAATCTTTGTGACCTTCAAAAATCCTGTGCCGCGGCCGGGGAAGAACAGGAACAGGGAACGGCGCGGAGAATCTTCTCTTCAGAGAATATGGCGTGATCAGGCAGGTGCTGACGAGAGGAGAGAGCGGCCGTGCTGGAGATGAGAAACGGAGAGACCTTCCTGCGTCTGCGGGAAGACCTGGAATATCTGGAATACGGAAACAGCGGGAAAACCTGGAGCACGGGAAAGCCGTTCCGGTTTTCCTGGGACGGGGGCGTCACCATCAGCGCCGCGGACATCCGGAAGAAACAGGTGCGTGTGTCGGAAAATGAGATCGGGATCGACCTTGCCGGCTTCGTCTTTGCCGCCAGGTTCCCGGGCAACAGCTACTGCCGTCCGGCGCCGGAGTATACGCCGGACCTTGGCATGCATCTGTCCCTGTGCCTGGACGGGGATGATCTGGTGATCCGGGCATCGCCCATGGAGCATGTGGGAAGCCTGCATATGCATGTCATGCTGGCCCAGGGGCTCATGCAGGTATCCACGGAAGAAAAGGCCGAAGTGTATATCCCCTCGGACTACGGCATGCGCTTTGACTGTCCGCGCCGCGACATATGGTCGCGCAGCTTTGAACCCTCCGCGGCCTGGTCGCTGCCCGTGCACGGCGTGTTCACGCCGGAGGGCGGAATTGGCATGTGGTGCGAGGACCCGGACCGGGACTATGTCATGGTCTGCAATACGGGCCGCGAACCCGCGCTGTCCCTAATTTGCCGCGAGATCTATGATGACATGGCCAATGAAAAGCGGGAAATCCGGTTCATGCTCTTTGGCCCCGGGGAGAATTTCCGGGGGCTTGCCCTGCGCTGCCGGGAACTCCGGAAGAAAACCGGGCGCTTTGTGACGCTGCGGGAGAAGGCGGAGAAGCGTCCCGTCGCGGCGCAGCTGCCCGGCACCGTGTTCTGGAAGCACAATGTGTACTTTGACCATCGGCCGCCTGGCGTGAACAGGACGTACAGCCTGTACACGGCCGGACCGGAGTGGCACGAGAACGAGGGCATGCCGGGCAACTGGACCGCGGAGGAAGTGTTTGAAACGGCCCGGGAAAGAGGATTCGACCGGGTAACGGTCTGCAATACCGGCTGGAACCGGGACGGGTTTGACGCCGGATATCCCGCGCGCTTTCCGGTGAGCGCGGAGCGCGGCGGCGAGGAAGGCTTCCGCCGGGCATCGGGAATGGCGCAGGCCATGTCGCCGGGGTATTTCCTGAACGTGCACGACAATTATCAGGATGCCTATGAGACGGACGCCTTTGACGCGCGGGAGATGGTTCAGCAGTATCCGGGAACGCCTCTGCGGGGCGGTGTATGGCGCGGCGGACAGGCCTATGTCATGTGCTCAGCAAACGGGCTCCGGTATGCCAGGCGGGATATACCGCGCCTGGCGGAGATTTCCGGAAAAGGCTGCATGTATATAGACGTGTTTGCCAACTGTCCGCTCCTGTGCTGCCGCGCGCCAGGGCATATGCAGACGCGGCGGCAGGACTGGATGAGCAAGCGCGAAATCTGCGCTGTTGCCCTTCAATACGTGGGTGCCCTGGCCGTGGAAGGCTGCGGCACGGATCTGTATGCGGACCTCATTGATATCGGGGCCTATGGAAACCTGCATTTCGGGCAGTTCCCGCCGCGCTCCGACGGCCCGCATCCGGTGCCGGTGCCTCTGTGGCAGATGGTGTATCATGACTGCGTGCTCAACTATTTCGGAGAAGGATACTCGCCGGTGCACGGAAGCGAGTACAGGCTGTATCAGGCACTGTACACGCTCCTGCCCACGTCCTTTGATGACCATGCCAAGCGCATCTCTTTTGAGCTGCGATCTGCCTTCACCGCGGCCATGACGGATTTTGAGGACCTGGTGCCGAGATGGGTCAGCGTGGACCCGGACGGCTCGTTCCATACTCACGGCGTGGCCCGGAGCCGGTATGAAAACGGTACGCAGGTGATTGCCAATTTTGAGGACACACCCTTTGCATGGGCGGGACATGAAATACCGCCCAGGGATTTTCTGGTACTTGGGATGGGAGCATAACAGACAGGAGGAGATCTGCATGGGATTTGACCAAAATTTTCTCTGGGGCGCGGCCAGCGCGGACTATCAGGTGGAAGGCGCTTACCTGGACGACGGGAAAGGCCTGGGCATCTGGGACGCGCTGAGCGAGGGCCATGTAAAGCACGGGGATAACGGGAACGTGGCCTGTGACCACTATCACCGATTCCGGGAAGACATCGCGCTCATGAAGCAGATCGGGCTGAAGGCCTACCGCTTTTCCGTCAGCTGGCCGAGAGTTATGCCGGAGGAAGGCCGGGTAAACGGGAAGGGCGTGGCGTTCTACAAGGAGCTGGTCCGGGAGCTCACCGAGGCCGGGATTCAGCCCATGTGCACACTGTTCCACTGGAACCTGCCCATGTGGGCTCATGAAAAGGGCGGATGGCTCTGGGACGGGATCAGCGACGCGTTTGCGGATTTTGCGAGGGTTGTCGTGGACGCGCTGTCGGACAGCGTATCCGTGTGGATGACGCTGAATGAACCGGCCTGCTTTATCGGTGCGGGCTATCTCTACGGATTCCACGCGCCCTTTGAAAAGCATGCCGGCGATGAGGACAGGACGGCGCGTCTGGTGCGCAATACACTGCTTGCCCACGGGAAGGCGCTGTCGGTGATCCGCTCCGGCGCCAGGACCGCGCCTCGGATCGGGCTTGCCCTGAACGCGTCAATATATACGCCGGTAAACGGCAGGAGCCTGGAGGAAGCGAAGGAAATGACCTTTGCGGACCCGCACTCCGTGTTCTGCGCCGCCTGCTGGATGGACCCGATCGTGAAGGGCGAGCTGCCCGATTTTCTGAAAGGATATGTCAGCGAAGAAGATCTGAAGGTGATGCATCAGCCCATCGACTTTTTCGGATACAACTGCTACAGTTCCTCCGATTATGAAGACAACTTTGCGCCCAATCCCCTGGTGTATCCGGGCATGCCGCGCACGGCCATGGGCTGGGCCATCACGCCGGACGCGCTGTACTGGGCGGCCCGGATCTTCCATGACCGCTATCATCTGCCGATCCTGATCACCGAGAACGGCATGGCCAATATTGACTTTGTCATGAGCGACGGCATGGTGCACGACCCGCAGCGCATTGAATACCTGAAGGGGTATATCCGGGGCCTGCGGCGTGCGGCGGAAGAGGGCATTCCGGTCATGGGCTACATGTACTGGTCCATCATGGACAATTTCGAGTGGGCCGACGGATATGACAAGCGCTTCGGTCTGATTCATGTGGATTACCGTACACAGAAGCGCACGCTCAAGGATTCGGCGCTCTGGTACGGAGGGGTCATCCGGAGCAACGGAGACTGTCTGTAATAATGAAAAGGCACAGCCGCGGCTGTGCCTTTTCAGGTGCGTTCTGTTCGGTTTATTTGGTGCCTTCCAGCGCAGTGCCGTTCACATACAGGGTGTAGCCGCTGCTGATAACCTGCTCCGCGCTTCCATCAAAGGACGTGATCCAGGTGTCGCCGGTCAGGGTCCAGGTGCTGGTTTCGTCCAGGGAAACGTTCACGGTGCCGAGCTCCGTGGACACTTCAGTGCCCTTGCTGTTCGTGATCTCGCCGCTGAAGGCGCCCTCGAAGGAGGAGCCCTCGGTGAGCGTCAGGGTCAGGGTGGAATTGCTGCCCACCAGGATGGTTCCGGCAAGCGCCTGGCTCACCGCGTTCAGCTCCGCAATATTGGAAGCGCCGCTCCAGCCGTCATCGCATACGGACAGGAGAATGTCGCTGCCTTCATTGTTCAGTGTCACGCCCGACAGGGTGATGACAGCATGGGTATTGGTCACATGGAACATATGCCCGCTTTTGCTGGTCAGGCTGCTGCCGGTCATGGTGAAGGCGGAGGTGCCGCTGTCGGCGTCGCCGCTCATGGACTGATAGATCATGATGGTGTCCAGGAAGGTGGCATTGCCGTTGCACTGGGTGTTATTGGCGGTGAGATCGCAGTCGGTCAGGGTAATGGAGTTCTGGCCTTCAATGCACACGCCCTCGGACAGGTTGGAGATGAGCGTGGCATTGGCCACGTTTACGTCCGCGGTGGAATAGATGGCGGGGGAGCCGAGGCCGTTGGAGGTATAGGTGCCGCCGTCCACATACACAGTGCCGCCGCCGCGGTCGGTGCGGATAGGCGCGGAGGATCCGCCGGAGGTGGTCACGGTGAGGTTATTGGCATACATGATGCCGCCGCCTGTGGTCATGATGCCGCCGGAACCGTTGCCGGTGGTGGTGATGACGGTATCGGATATGATGACCGTGGTGCCGTCGCCCTCAGCGCCGTTCTGGCCGCCGTTGCCGCCGTAGCTGAACACGCCGTTGGCGCCGCTGGCATCGGTGGAGATGGTGCCGCCGGAGATGGACAGCGTGGTGCCGCCCATGGCCAGCACGCCCGCGTTCAGGCCGTAGAAGTTGCAGTTGTCGCCGCCGTCGGAGTCTCCGGTCTTGGTCACCGTGGGATTGATCAGGGAAACCTGCTCTGCAGTATTGACGATCACGCTGCTTTCATCCGCGGTTTCGGATGCGTAGGTCTGGCTTTCCTGGGTCTCGGCCGCCGTGATCTCCACAGAAGCAGTATAGGTGAAATCCGAGGTGGATCCTCCGGGAGGCGTGCCGCCGCCGAAACCGCCGCCTTCGCCGCCGGGCATGCCCATCTCACCGGAAGGCGGATCGCCGGGCGGGGTGCTGCCGGGGCCTTCTGCCAGTGAGGCAAGGGGCAGGACCAGGGCCAGGGCAAGTGCGAGCAGCAGGGAAAGAAAACGCTTTTTCATGGGAATGCCTCCTTTATATGCAGGATGGAGAATGCGGTTCATGCCATTTCCTCAGCGGAAAGCTCCGGAGGAAGCTGACAGGAATCATTATGCAGGCAAACCTTGAATGAACCTTGAAAAAGCGTAAGGATACAGAAAAAATTTCATACGAAGCTTCCCGGTTCCGGACATCAGCCCGGCATATCGCAGGCATTATCCATATGCCATACGTCCATACGGCTGCAGCAGTCGCCTTTCAGGGAAAGCTCCACGCCGATCTCCATGAGCGCTTCGCCGGTCATGCGGCGGCCGTCTTCACACACATAGACTGCGTCAGGCAGAAGTCCGCGCATGCGGAAGCGCGGCAAAATGAGATCCTGGCAGTGCATGCCGTGGGCAAAGGCAAACAGGACGAAGGTTTTCCGGTCACGGCACACATACTGGAACAGGGCAAAGGGGTGCTCCCGGGCAGAGGCAATGCGGTAGACATAGGCGTTCTGCAGGCTCTGCCGCAGCTGCTTGAAGCGCGCAATCCCGGATTTCAGCGCGCTGAGCTCCGCCGCGTCTGCTTCCAGCAGATTGATGCCGATGCTCATGGAACCGGTCATGCCCCAGTGGATGCGGAAGTCGAGGGGCGTGAACCGGTTATGAATGTGATGCCGCGCCGGGGCCACATTGCCCGCGCCGCCGGCAGTCTTGGGCACGAACAGCATGGTGAACCCCTCGTGCAGCAGCATCAGGTCCACCGGGTCCGCATTGTCGCTGCGGTTGATGCGGTCTGCCAGGGGCACCATGCTGAAGTCCGCCCGGCCGCCGCCGCTGGCGCAGTTCTCCAGCAGCACATCGGGAAAATGCTCATTCAGGTGCTGCCAGATGGAGAGCAGGTTCCGGGTATACCGGACGGACAGGCTGTTCTGCATGCTTAGAGGCGCGTCCGGCCATGCGTATTCCGTCACATAGCGGTTCATGTCCCATTTGAGATAGTCAAGGCCGCAGGAAGGGATCAGGTCATCCAGCCAGGCCATGATCCAGTCGCGCACATCATCCCGCGCCAGGTTCAGCACCAGCTGGTTCCGCTGCAGTGTCCGGGGCCGGTGCGGCGCATGGATGACCCAGTCAGGATGCGCGCGGTACAGCGCACTGTCGGGATTCACCATTTCCGGCTCCACCCACAGCCCGAACAGCATCCCCTGTGCATGGCAGGCATCGGACAGGGTTTTGAGACCGTGCGGGAACCGCTCCGGGTCCGCTGTCCAGTCGCCCAGGCCCTGGCTGTCGCAGGTGCGTCCGGGCATCCATCCGTCGTCAAGCACGAACAGTTCAATGCCGAGCGGCGCGCACCTGTCAATCAGGGCCAGACAGTTCTCCTCGCATACATGAAAGTCATAGGGATACCAGGAATTGTAGATGACCGGCCGCACAGCACTTGCCTTGTCGGTATGAAATCCCCGGGGCAGGAGATGATCGTACTGCCAGTCATAGAGGATCTCGCTCATGCGCTCAAACCCGCGGCCGGAATAACCGCATGTGAACATGGGCGTTTCAAAGCTTTCGCCGCATGCAATGGTCCAGGATGTGTCAAAGGCATTGATGCCGCCTGTGACAGTGACGCGCCGGCCGAAAAACTTTTCCACC
>CACYNZ010000030.1 GCA_902775835.1 uncultured Eubacteriales bacterium
GAAGGGTCCGGAACGATTGGCAATAAACTGGTTGTTCAGCCCCGCCAAAGCAGCGTTGTGCTGACATGGACAGTAAATGGTGTCGTGGACTATTTCCAAGTTATGCGCCGTCCAACCGGTTCTGGAGACGACAAGTGGGAAGTCATAGCCGACCAGCTCGACCACACAGGATATGAGGACACAAGCGTTTCGCCTTTAGAAAAGTACGAATACAAGGTTTTGGCCATCAGCGACTGTGAGGGTCTGCACACCTCCTCAACCGAGGTGAAAGAAGGATTCTGCAAGAACACAGGACGTGTGAGCGGCTATGTCCGGATGAAAGACGGCACAGGGGTAGCCGGCATAGAAGTGGAAATTTCTTACAACAACAAAAAAGAAACCAGCGTCAAGACGGATGAGAGCGGTTACTTCACAGCCGATATAATCGAGGAAATGGCAAAATCCGTATAGAAGGCGCTGCCTTTTCCGGGATCGACGCCCTCCTCGCCGGTGCACCAGACCGTCAGGTATTTCCCGGCCTTCAGCCGGGTCCCCTCCGGGAAACGCCATTTCAGAGGATCTTTCTTGCTGTCGCTCAGATGCCAGCCGGAAAGCTCGACACGGGAGGAACCGGCATTGTAAATCTCGACCCAGTCATAGGCGTGCCCGCTGGTCCAGGTGCCGTTTGAGGCCATGACCTCAGTGATCTGAAGATGCTCCTCCGCCATCGCTGTGAGCGGGAAAAGCATCAGGAAGAAAAGAATGATTCGGAAATATCGGGACAAGGGAGTCACCTCTTTGCCTTGCTTAGCGTGTGTCTTTGGCGTATACTCATCAACGGATGCAAGTATAACACAGTCTTTTTTGTGTGGAAAGGCGGGACGATGGCTTGAAACTATCAGCCAAGGGTAAATACAGTCTTCTTGTCATCTATCATCTTGGAGAGCACTACGGGGAAGGACCGATTCCCCTTAAGGATATTGCACATCCGCTTGCGCAGGGAGACTATCTGGAGCAGCTGATCGGCACGCTCCGCAGAGCGGGGCTGGTAACGGCCGTGCGTGGGGCGAACGGCGGATATCTTCTTTCAAGGGAGCCTTCACGCATTACGCTGGGCGATATCATCCGGGCAGCGGAAGGCCCGGTGAGCTTTGCGGAATGTGTCGGCGATGAGCGTGCATGTCCGAAAGCAGGCAATTGTCCCACGCAGCCGGTGTGGAACTACCTGACAGAGCAGATTGACAGAATGCTGGATGGCATGACGCTCCAGGACATGATGGACAATCCGCGGATGACCAGCATGGACCGGGAGTGTGAAAACGCATGATGGATCGGATCTATATGGACCATGGAGCAACTTCGCCCATGCTCCCTGAGGCGCTTGACATCATGACGGACATACTCCGCAATGCCTATGGGAATCCGTCAAGTATCCATGGAACGGGGCGTCAGGCGAGAAAAATCGTGGAGGAAGCCAGACGTCAGGCGGCAAAAGCATTGAATGCCCTGCCGGAGGAGATCTTCTTTACCTCCGGAGGAACAGAGGGGGACAACTGGGCGCTCCGAGGCATGACCGCCCGGGGCGGACATGTGATTACGTCCTCTGTGGAACATCATGCGGTACTCCATACCTGTGCAGCCCTGGAGAAACACGGGATAGAGTCCACGTTCCTGCCGGTGGATGAAAACGGCCGTGTGCGTCTGGAGGACGCTGAACGCGCCATGCGGGAAAATACGTGCCTGGTATCCCTGATGCTGGCCAACAACGAAATCGGGACCATTGAGCCTGTGAAGGAAGTATGCGCATCTGCGCACGCAAGAGGCATTCCGGTGCATACCGATGCTGTCCAGGCCTTCGGCGGGATTCCGGTCGATGTGCAGGAACTGGGCGTGGATATTCTGAGCCTGAGCGCGCATAAGTTCGGCGGACCGAAGGGAATCGGAATCATGTATGTGCGCAAGGGCACCCGGCTGGAACGGTATATGACCGGCGGGGAGCAGGAGAGAAGAATGCGGGCCGGAACAGAGAACGTTGCATCCATTGCTGCCGCAGGCGCGGCCATGGAAGCTGTATCCCGTTCTCTTCCGGAGCGGATTGCAAAAATCCGGCAGATGCGCGACCACCTGGAGGAAGGCATTGTCCGGGAAATACCGGATGTGCTGATCAATGGAGGAGAGGCCCAGCGGATTCCCGGATGTCTGAATGTGTCATTTCTCGGGCTGGAAGGGGAAGCGGTTCTTCTGCGGCTGGACCTGGCAGGGATCGCGGCGTCTTCCGGATCCGCCTGTACGGCGGGCAGTCTGGATCCCAGCCATGTGCTGATGGCCATAGGGCGCACCCGCGCGCAGGCGCAGGCTTCCGTGCGGTTCACTCTCGGCGTGGAAAACAGCATGGCGGAAGTCGACGAGGTACTGGAAGTGCTGCCGCCGCTGGTGGCCGATCTGAGACGGCTGAGCGGCCGGGCCTGAAGCGGCATAAGGACGAAAACAAACAAGGCTGAATTCCGAAGAAACGGAATTCAGCCTTATTCATTACGCTGGAAAACTCAGGACAGCTGACTGCCCAGGAGCATGTTGATGAACTGCTGGGCTGTTCTGCCGCTTGTGCCGCCGTGGGAGAGCTCATACTGATTGGCAAGCGCCATGAGCTCTGCGTCCGACAGTGCAAGGCTGCTGCGGGCCGCGATGCCGCGGACAATGTCCTGATACTGTTTGTGGTTGGGAGCATAATAGGCAATACTGCATCCGAAACGTGCGGCAAGGGACAGTTTCTCCTGCATGGTATCGGAGCGGTGCATATCCATCTCATGCTCCATGTCAGACCGGTCATTCCAGTTCTCACGGATCAGATGACGGCGGTTGGAAGTGGCCAGAAGCATGACGTTGTCGGGACGGTTCTCCAGGCCGCCTTCAATGACCGCTTTGAGGAACTTGTACTCACCTTCATTCTCCTCAAAGGACAGGTCGTCCATGAACAGGATGAACTTGTAATTCCGGGTCTTGACCATGGAGATAACCTGGGAAAGCAGGTGAAACTGGTATTTGTTGATCTCCACAATGCGCAGTCCCTGCTGATAGTACTCGTTGGCAAGCGCTTTGACGGAGGTGCTTTTTCCGGTCCCGGCATCGCCGTAGAGCAGCGTGTTGTTGAAGGGCTTTCCTGCAAGAAATGCCTCGATATTCATGCGCAGTGCCGTTTTCTGCTGGTCATAGCCGATCAGGTCATCCAGCATGACCTGATCCAGATTGTTGATTTCCTGAAACTGGAGATGCGGTGCAGATTCCAGTACGCGGAATGCACGGTTGAGCCCGAAAAGCCCGACTCCGAAATCTTCGAAATGCCGGGTTACAAGGGCATAGATTTTCTTCGCGTCCACTGCCTTGTCCAGTTTTTTGGAAAGCGCGCAGACTTTTTCGGAAACAAGACGGTTGAAAAGCTGTTCACGCTTGGCAATGGCGTGGTAATTGCAGAGAAGGGAAAAACAGCTGATGCCCAGATCCTCTTCCAGCGGTGCAAAATCGAAATGCATAAGACGGCGGAAGATTTCAAAATCATGCAGTGCAATGCTTTCGATGGAGCCATGGGAAGCGCTTGCGCGCTCGCAGGTGAGGGAAAAGGAATTCTCATGGGAGATCATGAGAAACGTGAGATAATTCTGCCACAGGTTGCGGTCAAAACCATAGGCTGTGGACAGATCCAGAATCCGTTTCACCTGCTCAAAGATGCGATGGGTAAGCTCGGCCTTGCTCACGCTTCCGAGGGACCAGTCGCGGTAGATGCGGCCAATGGAAGCCAGGATTTCGTCCCCGGGCATGGAGGAATACAGAATCAGGCTGGAGATGTCACGATACATAGATTGGTTCCTTTCAGCATTGTCAGAAAACCCCGCGCAGAGCGCGGGGGATGGATCACAGATGGGCCAGAACAGCCTGCGTCATTTCCGTGCAGGTCAGTGCCCTGGTATCCGCACCGGCGATGTCGCCCGTGCGGCAGCCATCGGAAAGCGTACGGTCCACAGCGGATTCCACAGCATCGGCTTCTTCGGCCATGTTCAATGAATACCGCAGCATCATGGCAGCACTGAGAATGGTGCCAAGCGGATTGGCCTTGTTCTGTCCGGCAATGTCCGGTGCGGAGCCGTGGATGGGTTCATACATGCCCCGGGTTCCGTCCCCGAGGGAGGCGGAGGGCAGCAGACCGATGGAACCGGTGAGCTGGCTGGCCTCATCGGAGAGGATATCGCCAAACATATTGCTGGTCAGAATGACGTCGAACTGCGCGGGATTTCGGATCAGCTGCATGGCGCAGTTGTCGACCAGCATGTCCCGGATTTCCACATCCGGGAATTCCTCGGCGGCTACGCGGTGGCTTACTTCACGCCAGAGACGGGAGGATTCCAGAACATTGGCCTTGTCCACGCTGGTCACCTTGCCGCGGCGCCTGCGGGCTGTCTGGCAGGCAACACGGGTGATGCGCTCGATTTCCATGACGGAATAGGCTTCCGTATCATAGGCTTCCGGACCGAGTTTGCCGTCCCGGCGGCCGCGCTCGCCGAAATACATGCCGCCTGTCAGTTCGCGGACCATCATCAGGTCAATGCCGGCCTGTGCAATATCCTCCCGCAGCGTGCAGGCGCTGATCAGGGCAGGATAGAGCCTTGCGGGACGCAGGTTGGTATACAGGCCCAGGGCGGAGCGAAGGCCGAGCAGAGCCTTTTCCGGACGGATGGCTGTCGGCAGGGAATCCCATTTGGGACCGCCCACGGCACCAAGAAGCACGCTGTCGGAGTCCAGACAGGCCTTGACGCTGTCTTCAGGAAGCGGAATTCCATACCTGTCAATGGCACATCCGCCGGCAAGAACTGTGGTGAAGCGGAAGCTCTTTCCGAACTTCCCGCCGACAGCCTTCATGACTTCCACAGCGGAAGCGACAATCTCCGGACCAATGCCGTCGCCGGGAACCAGAGTGATATCAGGCATTTTTGTTTCCTCCATCCATCTGGGCATGCAGGTAAGGCAGACGCCCGCCGCAGTCAATCATGGCACGGATGAAGGCGGGGAATGGTTTTGCCTGGAAAACCTGTCCGGTAGTGAGATCAGAGATACTGCCGGATTCAAAATCCACCTTTACGGTATCGCCGTCCTGAATGGCGGCTGTCGCTTCTGGGCACTCGAGAATCGGAAACCCGATATTGATGGCATTGCGGTAGAAGATTCTGGCAAAACTGGAAGCGATGACGCAGGAAATCCCGCTGAGCTGAATGGCGAGCGGAGCGTGCTCTCTGGAAGAACCGCATCCGAAATTGAGGCCGGCCACCATGATGTCTCCGGGCTGGACACGGGCGGAAAACGATGTGTCGATATCCTCCATGCAGTGCGCTTTCATGTTGGCAGGACTCGGATCATTCAGATAACGCGCGGGAATGATGACATCTGTGTCAACATGGTCGCCGTAGCGAAATACCTTTCCCTGTGGCATAAGCAGCTCTCCTTTTAGTCAAGATCTGAGGGAAGGGCAATGGCGCCCTTGACGGCAGATGCCGCGGCAACGGCAGGGCTGGCGAGAATCACTTCAGAAGTCTTGGCACCCATGCGGCCGACAAAATTCCGGTTGGTGGTGGATACGGCGCGTTCGCCGTCACACATGCAGCCCATATGTCCGCCGAGACAGGGTCCGCAGGTAGGCGTGGAAAGAGCGCAGCCGGCGTTGACAAAGATATCGGCGAGCCCTTCGTGCACGCACTGAAGATAGACTTCCTGAGTGGCAGGGATCACGATGCAGCGGACACCGGGAGCGATATGTCTGTTCCGGAGAATCTCAGCGGCACAACGCATATCGGAAATGCGGCCGTTGGTGCAGGAGCCGATGACTGCCTGGTCGATCTTCATGCCGCGCACTTCACGGGCTGGCTTTGTATTGGAAGGCAGATGCGGCAGGGAGACCGTCGGTTCAAGGGCGTCCAGATCAATCTCCACAGTCTTTTCGTATTCCGCATCCGGGTCCGCTTCATAGACGGTGTAGGGGCGGCTGGTACGGCCTTCCAGGTAGGCACGCGTCGCCTCGTCCACCGGGAAGATGCCGTTCTTTGCACCGGCCTCAATGACCATATTCGAGATGGTGAAACGGTCATCCATGCTCAGGGAGGCAACACCGTCGCCGGTGAATTCGAGGGAGCGGTAGAGAGCACCGTCCACGCCGATCCTGCCGATCAGATGCAGGATGACATCTTTGCCGGAAACATCCTTCTGAAGCCGGCCCTTCAGGACGATCCGGAGTGCGGAGGGGACGCGGAACCAGCATGTTCCGCTGGCCATGGCAGCTGCCATGTCCGTGGAACCGACACCTGTCGAGAAAGCACCGAGAGCGCCATAGGTGCAGGTATGACTGTCCGCACCGATCATACAGTCGCCGGGGATTACCAGACCTTTTTCAGGCAGCAGGGCGTGCTCGATTCCGGCAGCACCCGTATCATAGAAATGCGTAATCTTCTGCTGCATGGCAAAGTCTCTGGCGCGCTTGCAGAGTTTTGCGCTGGCAATATCCTTGCAGGGTGTATAGTGGTCCAGTACAATGAAGACTTTTTCCCGGTCAAACACAGTGGTGAAACCGGAGCTCTCAAAGACATCCACGGCAACCGGCGTTGTTACGTCATTGCCGAGAACGGCATCCAGCTTCGCTTCGACCAGCTGGCCGGCTTCCACGGTATCCAGTCCCGCGCGTGCAGCAAGGATTTTCTGGGTCTGCGTCATCCCCATAGGTTAATCCTCCCTTTCCTCCTGGCGCTTGGTCCAGGCGTTGAGACGGTTGACAGCACTGATATAAGCGAGAATGGAACCTTCAATGATATCAGTGGAGAGGCCGCGGCCGGAGAAGGAGTGCCTGCCGGCGATCAGCTTTACATGCACTTCACCCAGCGTATCCTTGCCCTGGGAGATACCGTTGATGCGGTACAGCTCAAAGGTGTGACGGACGGGCTTCATGATCTGGTCAATGGCGCTGAAGGCAGCGTCAATGGGACCGTCTCCGAGACTGACAGCTTCAAACTTCTCATTGCCCAGCTTGAGACACATGGTGGAAGTAGCCGTGGTGAAATTGGAGGAATGAACGGCATACCAGTCCAACTGAAAACCGCCCTCTTCGCCGTCGTTGACGGAGGAATGCGTAATGATTGCTTCGATATCGGAATCGGAAATCTCTTTCTTCTTGTCGCAGAGCTCCTTGAATTCTTCAAAGCAGCGGTTCAGTTCTTTCTCATCCAGCTCATAGCCCAGCTCTTCAAGGCGGGATTCGAACGCATGACGCCCGCTGTGCTTTCCGAGCACCAGGTTGTCGGTATGGATGCCCACGGCTTCAGGGGTAAGAATTTCATAAGTCCGCTTGTTTGCGAGCACGCCATGCTGATGAATGCCGCTTTCATGGAGGAAGGCATTGCGCCCGACGATGGGCTTGGTCAGCGGTGCAGACTGACCGATAATGGAATACACAGTCTTGGAGGCACGGCTGATCAGTGTGGTGTCGAGGCGTGAGGTATCGGTGCCGAAGACATCGGGACGCGTACGCATGGCCATCACAACTTCTTCCAGCGCAGCGTTACCGGCGCGCTCACCAAGTCCGTTGATGGTGCACTCGATCTGCCTTGCTCCGCCCTGCACGCCGGCCAGGGAATTGGCAACAGCCATGCCAAGGTCGTTGTGGCAGTGCACTGAGAATTCTACCTTGTCTGAGCCGGGGACGCGGGCCATGACGGTTGAAATCATGGAACGCACTTCGTCCGGGGTGGAATAGCCGACAGTATCCGGCAGATTGATGACCGTGGCTCCGCTGCGGATGGCAAGGTCCACGATCCGGCAGAGAAAATCCAGGTCGGACCTGGTGGCATCCTCGCAGGAAAACTCGATGTTGGAGACATAGGACTTGGCAAGCTTGACCATGGCTTTCGTACGTTCCAGTACTTCATCGGGTGTCATGCGAAGCTTGTACTGCATGTGCAGGGGAGATGTGGCGATAAAGAGGTGAATCCGCGGATCGGCTGCCTTTTTTACGGCATCCCAGGCACAGTCAATATCTTTCTTGACAGCCCGGGCGAGGGAGGCAACAGTGCAGTCGCGGACGGTTTTGGCAATGGTTTCCACCGACTCAAAGTCTCCGGGTGAGGAGATGGCAAAACCTGCCTCGATGACGTCCACCTTCATTTTTTCCAGCAGCCGGGCAATTTCTATCTTTTCCTTAAGATTCATGCTGCATCCGGGTGACTGCTCGCCATCCCGGAGCGTGGTGTCAAAAATCTTGATTCGGCCCATGTTGGCTCCTATTGATGCATCTGTATTATTCCAGAATGGCACCGCGGTCAGCACTGGAAACCATCTTTGCATACCGGGCAAGATAACCGGTGGTTACCTTGGGCGGCGGGCATACCCAGTTCTTCCGGCGCTGTTCCATGACTTCATCGGAAACCCCGATGGAAATGATGTGATTCGGGATATCGATGTGAATGGGGTCACCTTCCTGGACCAGGGCAATCGGACCGCCCGCAGCCGCTTCAGGGCTGACGTGGCCGATGGACGCTCCGCGGGTGGCACCGGAAAAGCGTCCGTCCGTAATCAGGGCAACGCTCTCGCCGAGACCCATGCCCACAATGGCACTGGTGGGATTGAGCATTTCGCGCATGCCAGGGCCGCCCTTGGGGCCTTCATAGCGGATCACCACGACATCGCCGGGATTGATTCTGCGCTCATAGATGGCCTTGATGGCATCATCCTCGGAGTCGAAGACACGGGCAGGGCCGTCATGGACCATCATGGGAGCGGCAACCGCGCTCTGCTTCACAACGCATCCGTCAGGGGCAAGATTGCCCTTGAGCACGGCAATACCGCCGGTAGCGGAGTAGGGATTGGTGACCGGGCGGATGATGTCATGATCAAGATTCCGGGCATTGGCGATATTCTCCGCCACGGTTTTGCCGGTAACAGTCATCAGGGATGTATCCAGCAGTCCGAGCTGGTCCAGCTCCTTCATGACAGCACTGACGCCGCCCGCGCGGTCCAAATCTTCCATGAAGGTGTCGCCGGCGGGAGCCAGATGGCACAGGTTCGGGGTTTTCGCGGAGATTTCATTGGCCATGTTCAGATCAAGCGTAACACCGGCCTCATGGGCAATGGCGGGAAGATGCAGCATGGTATTGGTGGAGCATCCAAGTGCCATGTCAACGGTTTCTGCGTTGTGGAACGCAGCCGGTGTCATGATGTCACGGGGACGGATATTCCGGTTTACCATTTCCATCACCTGGCGTCCGGCCTTCTTGGCCAGCCGCAGGCGGGCGGACAGCGGTGCGGGAATGGTCCCGTTGCCGGGAAGCGCCATTCCGATGGCTTCGCACAGACAGTTCATGGAATTGGCGGTGTACATGCCGGAGCATGCTCCGCAGCTGGGACATGCGTTCTCTTCATAGTCGCGCACGCCGTCCTCATCCATGGTTCCAGCCTTGTATGCACCAACGGCTTCGAACATGTGACTCAGGCAGGTGCGTCGGCTGTCGGAGAGACGACCGGCCAGCATGGGACCGCCGGAGACAAAGACGCAGGGCAGGTTCAGACGGGCGGCAGCCATGAGGAGTCCGGGTACATTCTTGTCGCAGTTGGGCACCATGACCAGACCGTCGAACTGGTGGGCGATGGCCATGGCTTCAGTGGAATCACAGATAAGATCCCTGGTGACCAGAGAATACTTCATGCCGATATGGCCCATGGCGATACCGTCACAAACGGCGATGGCAGGGAATACGATCGGATATCCGCCTGCTTCCAGGACGCCGGCCTTGACGGCTTCGGTGATTTTGTCAAGATTCATGTGACCGGGAACGATTTCATTATAGGAGGACACAACACCGATCAGCGGGCGGTCCATGTCTTCTTCAGTCATACCCAGTGCATAGAGGAGAGAGCGGTTCGGTGCGCGTTCAACGCCGCGCTTGATCTGATCAGACTGCATAGAGAAGCTTCCTTTCTGTATGGTTAGATGGGGTCACGCAGTACGTTCTTGCCCAGGTCGAATTCGCCTTTTTCTTTGGTCTGTTCATCAATGGTATACTGTCCGCGTTCCAGTGCCACGGTACCGGTGCGCACAAGCTCGAGAATGCCAAACTCTGCAAGCAGGTTGGAGATAGCCTCCGTCTTGCTCTCGTCACCGATCACGGCGAGGGTGATGCTTGCCTTGCTCACATCAATGATGGAAGCACGGAAGATATTGGCGATCTGAATGATTTCATTGCGCTGCACGCTGTCGCCGGAAAGCACTTTGATCAGCATCAGTTCCCGGCGGATGGCATGCTCCGGCTGCAGGGACTTGACGGAATGCACGCAAATCAGCTTCCGCAGCTGATTGCAGAGCAGGTCCAGCTGCTTTTCCGCAGTAAGGACCTCGATGGTGATACGGGATATACTCGGATCATCGGTGGTGCCGACAGCAAGGGATTCAATATTGTAGCCCTTTCCGGAAAACAGGCGGGCCACCCTGGAGAGAACGCCGGCTTCATTATCCACCAGAACAGCCAGGGTATTGCGTTTAAGCTGACTCATGTACGTTCCTCCTTAATTGATCATGAAGTCGGTGATATGGCTGCCGCCGCCTACCATCGGGCGAACCATTTCATCGATGTCGATGTTGCAGTCGATCACGCAGCCGCATTCCAGATTCAGGGCTTCAGAGAAAGCCTTTTTGAATTCTTCCGTGCTGCGCACACGGTAACCCTTGAGATGATACGCTTCGGCAAGAGCAACAAAATCCGGCGCCCTGTCCAGGGTGGTCTGGGAATACCGTTCACCATAGATCAGACTCTGCCACTGGCGTACCATGCCGAGCGTTCCGTTATTGAAAAGGATGGTGATGACGGGGAGCTTGTAATACTGCTCAGTGGCGAGTTCGTTGCAGTTCATGCGGAAGGAACCGTCACCCGTGATGTGGATGACCTTACGCTCCGGATAGGCTGCCTTTGCGCCGATGGCCGCGCCAAGACCGAAGCCCATGGTGCCGAAACCGCCGCTGGTGAGCAGCTGCCCAGGGAAATCAAAATGGAAGTGCTGAATGGCCCACATCTGATGCTGCCCCACGTCTGTGGAAACAAGCGTATCCATAGGCGCCAGCATGGCAATGGTGGAGAGAATGGAGCCTGGCGTCAGATAGCCGGGACGAGGGTCATACAGGGTTTCAGTGGGATGTGAGAAGACTTCTTTTTTCCAGGCGGAATGGTCCATCTGAGAGAGCATCGGGAGCACAAGGTTCAGTACTCTGCGGGCGTCTCCGATGATGTGATGGTGTGTCTGGACGTTCTTGTTGATTTCGGAACGGTCGATATCGATCTGCACGATCTGGGCATTGCGGGCAAATGTGTCCGGCTTGAGCGCAACGCGGTCGGAAAAGCGGCAGCCGATCGCCAGAAGAAGATCGCATTCATCCACAGCGATGTTTGATGCCTGCGAGCCGTGCATGCCGATCATTCCGGTGACCAGGGGATCACGGCCGGGGATGGCGCCTGCGCCCATGACGGTAAGGGCCACGGGAGCGTCGATCAGATGCGCGAAGGTGCGGAAGACTTCATGGGCTCTGGAACGTACTACGCCGCCGCCGCAGATAATCATGGGCTTTTTGCTCTCGCGGAGCATTTCTGCAAGTTTGGAGATGTCTTCCATGTCCGGTTCCGGCGGCTTGAATTCCCATCTGGCCATGAGCCCGTGCAGACGTCCGCTTTCCGCGTGTGCCTGACGGTCCAGAGGTTCATAATCGCATACGGATGCCGTGACATCCTTGGCAATATCAATCAGGACCGGGCCGGGACGGCCTGAGCGCGCAATGGCGAATGCCTCGCGTACCGTATCAGCCAGATGCGTGATATCCCGGATGAGATAATTGCATTTGGTGATCGGCATGGTTACGCCGGTGATATCGACTTCCTGAAAGGAATCCTTGCCGATAAGGCCGGTGGACACATTGCAGGTAATGCAGACAATGGGGGAGGAATCCAGATAGGCCGTGGCAATGCCTGTCACCAGATTTGTGGCGCCGGGACCGGAAGTGGCAAAGCAGACACCGACCTGGCCTGTGGCTCTCGCATATCCGTCGGCAGCATGGCAGGCCCCCTGCTCGTGGGCCGTGAGGATATGACGGAATTCGCCCATCTTGTACATTTCGTCATACACATTGAGAATGGTGCCGCCGGGATAGCCGAAAATGGTATCCACAGACTGTTCCTTGAGACACTCCAGTAAGATTCTAGCTCCGGTCATTTCCATGATTGGCCATTCCTCCATTTACGTGAAACGCTTGGAATATAGAAAAATCTGCAACCTGGGGCCAGACTGCAGACAAGTCCCGAAAGGATGAAAAGATTCCGGGGAAGAACGAAGACAATCTTCGATTCATTGCTGCGCATGCAGAATCAGGCCAGTGGCTTTTTCCTACAGAAAACCGACAGATCAAGATCTGCGGATTCAGACAATACCAGACCAATAAGTCGCAGCATGAACTCTACTCCTCCTCGTATCATGAAGCTGCATCTCCGCAGCGCGATCATTATACTGCCCTAAAAAATCGATGTCAACGAAACAGGCGGGAGGATCAGGGAAAGAACAGAACAAAACCCGAATCCGTGATGAAAATGTTCGTAAAGTGCTTGCCCTTCACAGGACCTGCCCCGGATGGCATGCACAGATGTAAAAAAGCCGGGAGAGCTGCCATGTTGATTGACGCTTCATGGGGAATATGGTAGCATGTACAGGCAGCTGCCGGCGGGCAGATGGTATTTCCCAAGGAGGACGGTTGATTGAGAAACCTGAAACGAAGGACTTTTTTTTGTGTACTGATATGCCTGGTGTTCATGGCGGCCATGGCACTTGCGATGAGCCAGAGTGAATGGGACAGCCAGTGCATCAATAAAACCACAGGTTCCACCACGGTATATGGTTCGACAGCCAGAGACTCTGTTGTGGCGACCCTCTCCGGAGGAAGCTATGTCAAGCAGAGCGGATTTGATCCGGAGAGCAATCTGTGGCATATATCCTTTTATCAGAATGGCAGTGTATCCTCTGGCTATGTGGAATCCGGAAGCCTGACAGTTGCCATGGCCACCGTTTCCGTGGACGGCGGAAGCATGGAAAACATTCCGGAGAGCATGGCTGGCAATTATGAAGCGATTGCGGAGTATCTGAACAGTCAGTACTCGGACCGTGTCTTTTCCGCGGGCGGAAGCGGCGTGCATGTGGAATATCTCAACAAGGATGCAGAAGACGGCGAGGTCAAGCGTCAGGTGACGATCAAGCAGTCGGAGATCATCCCGGTGCCTGAGAATCTTCAGAACATTGTTCAGCTTGGATCCAAATGGACAATTGTGCGTGATGGAGAGGAAAACAAAGTGGTGGAGACCGCTTCCATCTCCTTCAGCGAGAAGGTTAAGGCCAAGGATCAGCTGGCGGTGATCTATGCTTCCAGAAAAGGCGAAGTCACCATGCATACCCAGCCCAGGGTGAACAGTTCAGTGCTCTGCAAGATTCCCACCGGAACGGTGGTAGCGGTGCTCAAGAAGGGCAATAATTATACGCGGATTTTTTATGACGGCATGGTAGGCTGTGTTCTGAGCAGTACCATCCGCAACCTGGATATGACAAAGGAGCCTGTGGGAACGGGCATTCTTACCTATGACGGCAGGGTGATCCGCGGGCAGGACATCAATGTCCGGAGCGGGCCTTCCGGCCAGGCAAGAATCCTGAAATCCTGGGTGACAGGCACGGAAGTTCAGGTCTGGTCTCACCAGAAGTCTTTCTATGAGATCGAGTATCAGGGAATCCGTGTCTACGTGAATGACCGGTTCCTCACCGTGACGGAAAACGCAGAGCCCAGCTGGGTGACCGGGGATGGGGAAGCCCTGGATGCCGCAGTGGCTGCCCTGAGCCAACCGCGCTCAGGAACCGTAAAGAGCGGGAACAGCGGAGATACCGGGGACGAAGAGGAAAGCGGTGAAGAGATGGAGAGCTCGGCGGGACTGACCCATCCGGCATCCTATGGCGCAGATGATCTTGGCATCACGCCCGATGCGCCCATTGCGCCGCAGAATTATCCCGGCGGGACACCATGACAGGCAATAAGGAAAAGAATCCCGGAAACAGCAGAAGCGTTTCCGGGATTCTTTCATCATAGAACTTGCGGCTGAATAAACAAAAAAGCGGCTTCGGCCGCTCTTTTGTTATGCCTCAACTTCCGTTGCGTGGGTTTTAGGCATAGCGCGCTGAACATTTCCGCTGCGCAGGCATCTGGTGCAGACATTCATCCGCTGGACGCCGCCGTTCACCATCACACGGACACGCTGCACATTGGGTGCCCAGGTGGTGTGGGTCTTGCGGTTGGAATGGCTGACTTCGTTACCATTCAGTGTGCCCTTGCCACAGATCTGACAGAACTTACCCATGATCATTCCCCTCCTCATTGGAGTCAAGACACATCAAAGCGCGGCTATTGTATCATTTCACTGGAGAAAATGCAAGTCATATTGAAAAAAGTCGGAACAGCCGGCTTAATGTCATGAAAAAAGGCTCAAAAGCTCCTCATACTTTTCATGGGTGATCAGGGCGTCCTGGTTTGTGCCCTCTAGATGCACCACATAGGTCCACCGGCCATAGGGCGTGATGTTGGTGATTTTGTTCAGGTTGATGATGTAGCTCTTGTGACAGCGGAAAAAAATCTGGGGGTCCAGACGGGCTTCGGTGTCGGCGAGGGAATCCGAGGTGACATAACGTCCGCCGTCTTCAGTATAAAGCACGGTGGAGCGGTCTTCACGCTGGATGAGAAGGATTTCGTCCATGTCCACAAAAGCCATGCCGTCACGGTGACGGAGCATCAGGCGGCCGGTGGATTTTCTCTCTCCGGGCTTGAAGGAGGCGATGGGCGCTTCCTTGCGGCTGAGGCGTTCCCGGATCCGGTCAAGGGTCTGCTCCACCCGGTCCATTTTGAAGGGCTTTACCAGATAATCGAAGGCATAGACTTCAAAGGCTTCAGGCATGTACTGATCGTGGGCCGTGGCAAATACAAGGATAATGGACGGATCCATATCCTGTATCTGACGCGCGCATTCCACGCCGGTCTTTCCAGGCATTTCCACATCAAGAAAAATCACCTGGGGTCTGCATGTCTCGAGCTTCTCGAGAAGATCCAGACCGTCCGTGGCTTCTCCGATAAGTTCGAATCCTTCCGCCCGTTCGATCATTTTCCGCTCGATAAGACGCATGCCCGCGTCATCGTCTGCAATCATAACTTGAATCATGGATTCACTCTGCCTCCTTGTGAACTGCACAAAGGAGGCTGCCTTGAGCAGCCTCCTGTATTCATCTGTGTCTGTCCACCGGCCGGGTCAGGATTTCCTGCAGGACGAATGCCTGCTTGAGGGTGCCTGCATTCAGCAGGGGCAGCATGGGACTGACCTCGGCGGGGGGAGCCGGTTCTTCTTCCTCCGTAAAGAATGTTTCACTGACAGCGGAAGGCATATCCTGACGGATATATTCCTCACGGTCAGCCTCCATGCTTCCGGCGAACATGTCACTGTGATCATGCGGAGTGACGTGAACCGTGGGCTGGATGGGCGCGTGCGCTTCTTCCGGGACGGGACCCGCCTTGTCCTGAGTCTGCGTTTTGGCGGATGCCTCCTCAGGGACGGGAACAGCAGCGGTCTCTTTTTTCGGGCTTACCTTTCCCGGTTTGGAACCGGCTGCTTTTTTCTGTTTTGAGCCCTTTGAGGATCCGGAGACGAAAGCCCAGATGAAAAGGACAATCAGCAGGGGAAACAGTTCACTCAATCCGGTTCACCTCCTTTAAGGGATTGCTGCCGGCTTTACTGATGCTTGCCATTGCCGCTTTCCGCCTGCGGCTGACCGGACTTTGCAATGGCCTCACGCATTTCCGTGTCGGCAATCGTGTTGCGCATCTGATAATAGTCCAGCACGCCGAGCTTTCCGCCGCGCAGGGCCTCTGCCATGGCGCGCGGAACATCTGCTTCAGCTTCCACCACTTTGGCGCGCATTTCCTGAACGGCTGCCTTCATTTCCTGTTCATGGGCAACAGCCATGGCGCGGCGCTCCTCGGCCTTGGCCTGGGCAATGCGGCGGTCAGCTTCAGCCTGGTCCATCTGCAGCTGGGCACCGATGTTTCTGCCGACGTCCACGTCCGCAATATCAATGGAAAGGATTTCATAGGCCGTGCCTGCATCCAGACCCTTTGCCAGAACGGTGCGGCTGATCAGATCGGGATTTTCCAGAACTTCCTTGTGGGTTTCGGCAGAACCGACAGTGGTAACAATACCTTCACCGACACGGGCGATAATGGTTTCCTCGCCGGCGCCGCCGACAAGACGCTCAATATTGGTACGCACGGTGACCCGGGCCTTGGCGCGCAGCTCAATGCCGTCCTTGGCGATGGCGGCGACCACGGGGGTCTCAATGATTTTGGGCGTGACGCTCATCTGTACTGCCTGGAAGACATCGCGGCCGGCCAGGTCA
>CACYNZ010000031.1 GCA_902775835.1 uncultured Eubacteriales bacterium
CGATGAAGCCCGTCTCCTTCTTATGACCTATGATGCCCTTCTCCCGCCGGAAGCGAAAGAGCTGCTCACTTCCTTTGTTTCCATACAGACGCTTCCGAAACACCTGCGCTATCAGAAACTGAAGCAGGGCGGTTTTCTCATGCCCGGTGCAGCCGCCCGGCTTGCCCAGGCACTCCTTTCCTGAACTATTTCACGTTTGAAAGCCATGCGGCACACAGCGCCGTATGGCTTTTTGTTTTCCATATGTACCCGTGCCCTTTCCGACCCGCGGAGCATTGCGTGCATGCCGCAATACAAACATATCCCGTGTGCCGTTTTCACAGTTTCCGGCACACAGGATATGCAGAGACTATTTCAAAAATCTGAACAAAGATCCTTCATCCATGATTCTGGCGCGTCTTACAGGATTCCGGCTTCCTTCAGGGCGTCCGACACGGATTTCACAGGTACAATCTCCAGCTGATTCCGGATTTCTTCCGATACATCCCGAAGATCATCCATATTCTCTTCCGGAATCAGCACTTTTTTCACTCCGCCGCGCACAGCGGCCATCAGCTTCTCAGGAAGACCGCCAATCGCGGTTACTGCACCGCGCAGCGCAAGCTCACCGGTCATTGCCAGGTCCGCCGGCACCTTTTTCCCTGTAATCAGGGAGGAAAGCGCCACTGCCATGGTCACGCCCGCACTCGGTCCGTCCTTGGGCACAGCGCCTTCCGGCACATGAATATGCAGGTCCTGGTTCTCCAGCTTTCCTGCTTCTTCCGGGAAAAGGCTCTTCACCACGCTCAGGGCGATCTGTGCGCTTTCTTTCATCACATCCCCGAGTTTACCGGTCAGCAGCATACCGCCCTTGCCTTTGGAAAGCAGGGTCTCGATGTACAGCATCTCCCCGCCTGCCGCCGTCCAGGCAAGCCCTGTCACAATACCGGGGCTGGTGTGTTCGAGCACGCGCCCATGGCGGATAGGATGCCCATCCATGAAATCTCTGAGGTTGTCCGTATGAATGGTCAGCTGATCATGCCCGCTCCGTACAATGGCCACCGCCGCCTGACGGCAGAGGCTGTCCAGACGCTTTTTCAGGCCGCGCACTCCGGCTTCCATGGTATATTTGTCAATGATTTCCCGAAGCACTTCATCATCCACCACCAGATCCTCTGTCCCGATGCCCATGCTCTTCATGGCCTTCGGCAGCAGATGTCGGCGTGCTATCTGAAGCTTGTCCTGCGCGCTGTATCCCTGGAAATGAATCACTTCCATACGGTTCAGCAGAGGTTCGGGAATCGTGTCAGTGGTATTGGCCGTGCAGATAAACATCACTGAAGAAAGATCATACGGCACATTCATATAATGGTCCGTGAACGTTGCGTTCTGCTCAGGATCAAGCACCTCGAGCAGCGCACTTGCCGGATCACCGTTATAGGAAGCAGAAAGCTTATCCACCTCATCCAGTACCATGACCGGATTGGATACCCCGCTCTTCTGGATTCCATCCATGATACGGCCCGGCATGGCTCCGATATAGGTCCTTCTGTGGCCGCGGATATCCGCTTCATCCCGTACACCGCCCAGGGAAACACGCACATACTTGCGCCCCACTGCCTGGGCAATTGCCTGTCCGATGCTGGTCTTGCCGGTACCGGGAGCTCCGACAAAGAGCAGGATGGAACCGGACTGCTCATGCCGCAGATTCATCACGGCAATCTGCTGAATAATCCTGTCCTTTACATCGCGCAGGCCAAAATGGTCCTCGTTCAGAATCCGCTCAGCTTCATCCAGATCAATTTCTTCCGCCGGCTGCTTTTTCCACTGGAGACCCGTGACAAAATCCAGATAATCATAGAGCATGCCGGTTTCCGGACTGTTCTGGTTTTCCTGCTTCATCCGGTTGAGCACCTTGCGTGCTTCGCGCTCTGCGGTCTCGTTCATGCCGCTTTCATTGATCTTCATCTCGAACCGGCGTACGTCTGACACATTTTCCGGATGCATCTCGTCCAGTTCCTTCTGAAGATATTCCATCTGATGGCGAATGGCATTCTCACGGTACGCTTTCCGGTAATCCTCAGAGCGCTCGGATTCGCCTTCCGTGGAAAGCTTCACCATCTGGAGACTCTCATACACCAGCTTTTCCACCATCGCAAGACGGTTTTTCCTGCTGTCTTCTTCCAGAAGCCTATATTTGCTTTCCGCGCTCTCGGTAATCCAGAAGGTCATGGCACATGCCACATCACTCAGAGTGTGGCTTCCGGATTCAAAGTACATGGTTACCGGCGCCTGGAAGCGGCTGTCCTTCACAAAAGCCAGTATCTCATCCCTGAGCTGATCATATCTTTTCTGTTCCTCGGCAGGGTCTGAGTCCAGAATATCCGGTCTGCGCTCCCCTGCCGCCATCACGGTGCCGTCATTCATGATGATCGGGTCGAACACGTTCAGACGGTTTCCGGTTTTTACAGACAGAACTCCGGAAATCACGCTTTCCGTGACTTCACCCTCCACACCGATGGAATAGAACATATCGGAAGTCAAATGCTCCTTTTCCGCATGCTCACGCAGCGGGATCAGCATGACACGGTCGCCTATGGACAGCGTTTTCCCGGTCATGGACTGGACTTCCTCGGGATTCAGATATACCGTGGAATCAGGCAGAAGCACTGTATTATATACTGGTATGACTAACATGGTTTCCTCCAATGACATTGCATTCTGTCTTTGTGGACAGTTGTCAGCTTCCTTGACACTTGTCAGGGAATCTGCTACAATGATAATAGATACCCTGACATTTGTCAAGGTTATTCCATGGATTTTTCGGCGGAGGTGGAAAGAGCATGTATTCTGGGAAAAACCGGACAGCACTCCTGTCACAGCAGCTCATTGGCGATGCCATGATGCGTCTGCTGAACCGGCTGGCTTTCGACCAGATTTCCATTTCCGATCTCTGCCGGGAAGCCGAAATCTCCAGACAGACCTTTTATTCCCTGTTTGATTCCAAGGAAAATGTCGTCATCTACGAGCTGCTTTCCAGTCACTGCTATGATCCCCGGGCCTGCTGCAGCGGAATGGTCAGCTACCAGGATTTTCTGCGTTCCTGGTGCCGCTATGTGGTGGATAACCGGGATATTCTCAGTATTCTTGCCCGCAATCATATCATGCACTGTCTCTATGACAGCCAGTATCTGACATTCTCCGGCTGCAGCTGCTTTGCCTCGCGCCGCTCGCCGGCTGAGCAGGCGTACATTGCCGATTACCTTGCTTCCGCCCTGACCAGCCTGGCGCGCACCTATGTGGCGCGCGGCGGCGTGGACTCCCTGGAAGATCTTCAGCATATGGCATGCATGCTGTTCTCCGGTTCCTATCTTCCGGATCTCTTTTCCTGACAGACGTATCCCACGCACCACGGAATAGAAAGCGGGGACTGCCACGACCGGCAGTCCCCGCTTTTTTGGGGTTACAGTTGTGTTATGCAGCTTTCCAGCAGGCGGATTGTTCCCCGGATGCCGTCCACATGGGTCCGTTCGTAGCCATGGGATGCATACACGCCCATTCCGATGCAGGCAAACCTGGCATCGAGCCCGGCCTTGAGAGCCGTGGCCGTATCGGACGAGTATCTGGGAAATACATCTGAAGCATAATCAATATCCAAAGCCTGGCAGCGCTTCATAAGCTCCGTGGTAAAGTCGTAATCATATGGACCGGCCGCGTCCTTGCAGCAGATGGATACACGGTCTTCCCTGCCTTCCAGGTCAGAACCCACGCATCCCATATCCACCGCAATCATGTCCTCACAGGGAACGGTAAACAATGCCGATGCCCCGTGCCCGATTTCCTCGTACACGGTAAAGGCAATGGTCACACCTCGGACCGGCTGAATGCTTCCTTCCGAGATTTTCCTGGCCAGCTCCAGCAGAACAGCCGCGCTTGCCTTGTCATCCAGAAAGCGGCTTTTCACAAATCCGGAGGGTGTAACGGTCATCCTGGGCTCAAATGCAATGAAGTCACCGGGCCGGATCCCCAGTTTACGGGTTTCCTCTGCCGAATAGGTCTTCTCATCGAGCACCACTTCCAGCGTTTCATCATTGCGCCGGTCCTCGGAAGTATCGCCCCATACATGACGGCTTGCGTGCACGGACTGTACCGTGGCACTGTAGACCTTCCCATCCCGGGTATAGACCCGGACGCATTCGTTTTCGATACTGTTTCCGTTCCAGCCGCCGATGCCGGAATAATGCAGACATCCATTGGGCTTGATCGCCCGGACCATGGCACCCAGTGTATCCAGGTGGGCTGTCAGGAGAATCGGATGTGTGCCTTTTTTCAGTTCACAGATTACGCTTCCCTTCCGGGTGTGTTCCGGCCTGTATCCCATGCCTTCCAGCGCCTGTACCACATAGTTCTCGCACCTGCGCGTCATACCCGTGGGACTGTCAATGGCCATGAGTTCCCGGAGAGTTTCCAGTATTCTTTCCAATCCGCTCGCCTCCGCTTCAGTCAAGCAGAGCTTCCGCAGCCTGGCGGAGTTCTTCGTTCATGGCCTTTGCCTTGTCTTCAGCGGCATCATTGGTATTCACATAGAGCTTGATCTTGGGCTCCGTTCCGGAAGGACGGATGCAGACCCAGTTGCCCTTTTCCAGTTCATAATACAGCACGTCCGAGGAAGGCAGGCCAGTCGGTTCGCTCTTTCCGTTTTCCGTACGGACACCGGCCAGATAGTCACGGACAGCCAGCACGCGCAGTCCGGCCAGTTCCGCCGGAGGATTGGCGCGCAGGTTCTTCATGATCTCCTTCATCCGGCTCAGGCCGTCCATGCCGGGCAATGTCTTGGAAACAACCTTTTCCACAAACCAGCCGTAGGTCTTGAAAATCTCCTGCATCTTGTCATACAGGGTGATGCCTTCAGCCTCGCAGGCAGCGGCGGCTTCGGAGATCAGCAGAGAGGCATTGACGCCGTCCTTGTCGCGGACGAACGTGGAAGACAGGAATCCGTAGCTTTCTTCAAAGCCGAACAGGAAGGTATGGCTTCCGGTGTCCTGGAACTGCTGGATCTTTTCTCCGATGAACTTGAAGCCGGTGAGCGTCTCAAACATGGTGACGCCGTAATGCTCACAGATGCGGTTGGCCAGGGATGTTGACACGATGGACTTCACCGCTGCGCCGTTGGCAGGAAGCTTACCCTGCTTTTTCTTGGTGGAAAGAATGTACTCAAGCAGTACGCAGCGGATCTGGTTTCCGGTAAGCAGATGGAACACGCCGTCATGTCCGCGCACGGCAACGCCGAGACGGTCGCAGTCCGGGTCGGTGGCAAAGATCACGTTTGCGCCCTTTTCGTCTGCCAGCTTCTCAGCCAGAACAAAGGCACCCGGATCTTCAGGATTGGGAACCTTGACCGTGGAGAAGTTGGGATCCGGCAGTTCGTGTTCCTTGACTACCGATACATTGGAAATGCCGATCTCACGGAGCATCCTGCGGACCGGGACGTTGCCGGAACCATGAAGGGGCGTGTACACGATGGAAAGGTTCTTGCCTTCCTTTTCAAGAAGCTCCGGCTGGATGCAGAGCGTCTTGATATCCTGCATGTAGTCGTCGTCCACTTCCTTGTTGCCGATGATCTTCAGAAGGCCCTTGTCCAGAGCTTCCTTTTCGTCCATGGGCTTGGCTTCGGTATAGCTCAGCGCAGAAATGAAAGAGGTCACTTTATCCGCAGCTTCCGGTCCGAGCTGGGCACCGTCATCCCCATATACCTTGTAGCCGTTATACTGGGGCGGATTATGGCTTGCTGTGATCACAACGCCGGCGGCAGCATTCAGATGACGGACAGCGTACGAAAGAATCGGCACCGGACGGAGCGCATCGAAAAGAAATGCGGGAACACCTTCCTGGCACAGAACCAGAGCGGTATCCTTGGCAAACTCAGCAGAAAATCTGCGGCTGTCGTAGGCGATGACCACACCGCGGCTGGCGTTCTCGGGATCTTCAAGAAGATACTTGGCAAGACCCTTGGTGGCTCTGCGCACGTTATACTTGTTCATCCGGTTTGTGCCTGCTCCGAGCACGCCGCGCATGCCTGCCGTACCAAAGGAAAGACCCGTGTAAAAACGATCCTGAATTTCTTTCTCGTCACCCTCAATCGCCTTCAGATCGGCAGCGGTTTCCGGGTCCTGAGCGAAATCCTGTTTCCACTGCTCGTATACCTTGCGCACATCCACCATAGTCCATCTACTCCTTTTCTCTATAAAAAATATTATTGAACCCGCCCATGACATTTTCCGTACACCCGACCGGAACCGCAGGGACAGAGCCCGCGGAAAGCAGTCCTCTGCCCCGCCTGACCTCTCTGCCTTAATAGCTCGTGCCGGATCCTGTCCTGCTCTTCTTCCTCGGAATATCCCATCAGCGTCCATCTCGGCAGCGTTGTCTCCAGCATATTCACGCACATCGCCGCACGCTTCAGGTCTCTTCCTGGCTCCTGTGCAAGACAGTCAATGAATCCGTACAGGTCACTGCCCGGATTGGTAGGAAGCATCCATGCCACATTCTCTGTCAGCTCATGGAGCATGGACATAACCAGTGCGGCATCAGCGCCAAGAAAGGACACAGCCGCAGACTCCATCTCCTCATCCCACTGAGCCAGCTCCATTTCCCGGCTTGCGCTGAACAGCCGCTCCATTTCCCCGCCGGAAGGAAACATGGCCTCCAGGAGCTTTCCATACCATGGATTACCCGCAACCAGTCCGGTTCTCAGACGGAACAGAGCATCTTCTGCCGTAACATGCGGCATCTGACGGAAAAAATAGCGCTCACTGCCCATGGAAGGCACATCGAAATCAGGATGCTTGAGGAATGTACGGTTTTCACCGTTCGAAGTCCCTACCCGAATCACGGCTGCGCTGCCGACCCGGTGGACCGCCAGCTTCACCAGTCCCTCACTCACATTCCGGCGCTGCTGATCCGTCAGGTTCCGATCCACTTCCGCATCCATGACCGCAATAAGGCTTTCAGTACTGACACAACCGCACAGCTCACAGACACCCAGCGTGATTTCCAGCATGTCGTCCGCGCTGCTCAGATCTCCGTACTCACCTTCTTCAAAAGGTTCCATCCGCGGGAGCAGTTCAAGGGAAACCAGATACTCCTCCCGTTCTTCCAGCCACTGTGCATAGCCCAGACTCATAAGAACTTTCATGCCATAGAGCAGAAGGACATCCGCGTCCAGTTCCGTTCCCGCAATCACCGCGAAGTCCGTCCGCGCAGCACGCAGTTTCCGGAGAAAAAAACGGATGCATTTCAGTCCAAGCATGTGCCGGATGTCACGGTCCGGAAGCATCCGGATCGCATCCGCCATGATCTGCGCCTGTTCATGAGGCTTCATGGAGGCAATGGAACTGAAAGAAACGCCTGTTCTCAGACAGAGTTCCGTCATGCTGACCTGGTTCAGCTCCAGAAGTTCACTGATCGTCTTCAAACAGAAACCTCCCTACCAGTATTTCTTTTCGACTTTCCGTCTGTATTTCCTTCCTGCTGCGCAAATCTTCCTCATTGAGGAATCACGCTTTTCATGGTATAGTTTTCCCGTAATCTCAGTCATTCAGCGGGCTTGTTTCAGAATGAAACGTCATACCGCTTCCGGACATGTCAGACTGAAACCGGAAGTCCGGCTGCGCTGCTGAAATCAGGACGGTTCAGATCAGAAAGGCGGTATATCATGAATATCGGCATCCGTTTACATGACACTCTGGGAAACACCCTGCGTGAACACCTGGCCAATGCCAGAGAACAGGGATTTACCTGCGCGCATCTTGCCCTGAGCAAAACCATTCCGGGCTTCCGCATGAAGGACGCCCCGGAACTGCTCACGGATGAACTTGCCACCGAAATCCGCGAAACATTTCAGGAGTTCGGCCTCCAGCTTGCTGTGCTCGGCTGCTATCTCAATGTGGCGCACCCTTCGGAAGAAGAGTATCTGAAAACCCTGGAGATTTACAAGGCACATCTGCGTTTTGCCGCAAAATGCGGTGCGCTCTGCGTCGGTACCGAAACCGGAGCGCCCAATCCCGAATACCGCTCTGAGCCCGCCTGCTGGACCCAGGAAGCCCTTGACCTGTTCGTACAGCGCTTTGAACCCATTGTCCGCTGTGCCGAGGAAACCGGTGCCCTGCTCTGCCTGGAGCCCGTATGCCGCCACATTGTTTCCACGCCTGAGCGCACCAGGCAGGTGCTGGAGCGTCTCCCTTCCGATCATCTGAAGGTGATCCTGGACTGGGGCAACCTCCTGACCCCCGCCAATTTCTACCAGTCCACCGGGATCTTTGATGAATCCGTCCGCCTGTTCGGTGACCGGGTCCTGCTTCTCCATCTCAAGGACTGCCGTTATGACGCTACGGCCACAGACCTTGGCCACCTCAGCTGCGCCTGCGGTACGGGCGAACTTGATTTCACCGCTCCGCTTACCTTCCTCCGCAGTCATCCTGGGATGCCCGCCACACTGGAAGACACCCGTCCGGACAATGCCCGCAGCGCCCGGCTGTTCCTCGAAGAAAAAGCCGCCGCACTGTAAGGATCTTGACAGAAAAAATGCTGTTGCTTCCGCAACAGCATTTTTTCTGTCATGGCACATATCCTGCTGCCGAATCCGGCTCCGGTGTCGGCGTCAGGAAGATTTCCAGATGCGTGCCCTCATCATAGGGCGTGTAATCTCCTTCGTCATCACTGCCATCAAGAATCTTTTCGCTGGTCGTAGACGGCGGCGGCGTGGTAATCCCGCCGTCACCGCCTGCTTCCCTGGGAAACACCAGGGTCATCACCAGCTCGTTCACGGAATTGCCCCAGGGGTTGAGCTCATACCTGTAATAGACCCTTACTTTATCGCCCTTTTCCCGGACCACAGGATCCTCGAAGGAAGTAGACGGGGCAGCCTCGGCTTTCTGAACATACTTCAGCGGCACCGCAACAAGGTCAGATGCCTTTTCGGGAGAGCCCTCCGCACAGGCCATGAGGCAGGCGCACACCACAGGGAACACACGAAAGTCCGATGTCCGCAGCTCCAGTACATCCAGACTCCCCGCACTCATCTCCACCGACAGCTCCAGATTCTCCGGAACATCCGTATCACCGTATCCCAGAACCGCAAACGTGGGATAGCACTCAAATACAGTATCCAGCTCCCGCTGTCCCATTTCTCTCAGGCATATGTTTACCTGCTTCATATAATCCTGAAGCAGTGCTTCCTGGGAAGAAAGGTTATGCGGAAAATTCATTTCTCCAAGTCCGCTTCCCGGGCAGATCAGCAGAAGAAAGACGAGCAGGAGACATGGAAAGCGTTTCCCCATCTCAGCCTCCGATTACCTTTTCCCTGAGATGCACATAATCAATGATCAGCTGAACAGTGCCGTCATACCCGAGCTTGCCCGTGTCCACGCACAGGTCATAGTTGTTGACGTCACCCCATGTGGAAGTGGCATAGTAATTATAATAGGCCGCACGATCCTTGTCATTTTCCCGGACCGTCTCTTCCGCCTTCTGGGGTTCGGCGCCGCGCTCAATCGCGCGCTCGCGGCGATGTTCCATATCTGCCTTCAGAAAGACATTGATCACGTTTTTCTGATCCCGGAGCACATAGTCGGCACAGCGGCCCACCACCACGCAGGGGCCTTCGCCGGCAAGCTTCCTGATTGCATCAAACTGGGCCAGGAACATTCTGTGGTTCAGCGGCATATCCAGATACATGGGAGCAGCTCCGCCATGTGTCTGTACGCCCGTCATCAGCGAATACAGGAAAGATTTTGTCGGCTTCTCGTCATGGTTCTCAAACAGTTCTTCGCAGATACCGCTCTGCTTCGAAGCCTCTACAAGAAGCTCCTTGTCATAATAGGGTATGTCCAGTTCCTTTGCCAGGCGCCTTCCGATTTCCCGGCCGCCGGACCCATACTGTCTGCCAATAGTAATGACCATGCCAGTTTTTGCCATAACACAAAACCTCGCTTTCCGGAATTGATATCGAGTTTCCAATGCTGCCACAGATTTCCTGATAAAAGTATAGCACACCTTTTTCTCTGCCGCAAGCAAGCATGCTTCTCGCCTTCCTGCGGGCCTCCGCTCCACGCCGGCGGCTTACCGGCTGCGTTTTTTCAGAGACATGCCGCTTTTATTTCCTGCTCCTTGGAATCAGGACAATCAGCGCGGCAGCCAGCACAGCCAGCGGAAGCGCTGCCACCAGCACCTTGCCCAGTGCCTGGCCTTCCACGCTCATCTGGGGACGTACAGCGGTTTTGGCCATAATGTTCAGATCCCTGTTCTTTTCCCCCAGCAGATACTCCACACAGCGCAGGGTGTACTCCTGACTGTCCGTCATCGCGTACAGTTCACCGGATGTAAATACCGTGGAGCAGCCGATCACGACTGCTCTGCTGACTTCCCCGCTTTCCGTCAGCCGCTCCGCATCCAGCCCCAGGGCAAACGGGCCCATGGCGTCCCCTTCCTGCTGGTCCAGCACGGACAGGTCGCCCTGCAGGCTCCGCAGCCAGGCCCGGGAACCGGACATGAGATGCACCCGCACGCTCAGATCATTGTCCGTCTCCCCCGGAATCTCAAACGCGCGGGTTCCAGCCATCAGAAGCGTTGTCGCCCGCTCTTCCAGAAGATTCTCCGTAACGGGCGTCGACTGCATGGACGGAATCAGAAGCAGCTGACGGTCATCATAATAGGTCTGCGGTTCTTCATCCGAAGCAATCACGATCCCGTCTCTCGGAACCATTCCATAGTACCGCAGAAGCGTCCGGTAATTGGGCATATTCTCCACCGGATCGGAATAGTCGCACGTGAAAAGAATGCTTCCGCCCGAGTGTGCAAAGTCCGTGATCATCTCCATCTCACTGTCCAGGAAATCACGCACCGGTGAAAGGATTACAAGAAGATCCCCTGGTTTCAGGTCTGCTTCGCGTGAATTGAGGGTGAAATAATGCACATCGTACTGATTGGATACCAGAAGATCCGCCAGCATGGCCGTGCCTTCCTCGTCCAGTTCCCCCTGCCCCTGCAGGATCATGATTCTCGGAATCGTATCCCGTGTGACATATTCAATGGCAGAGGTCAGACTGCTCTCATAGGTAAGCCCCGTCATTTCAAACGTCCCTGTCTCTTCCTTGTATCCCAGGGACAGAAAATCACCCCAGTCCAGGATCCGGAACCGCTGCGTTTCCTCACAGGCCACAATCAGGCAGTCCGAAGACACCACCTCCGAGGAAGTACTGCCGCGGTACCGTGTTGCCAGTGACGGGTTCAGGGACAGGTCCGCCCGTTCCCAGGTCACCATCGGGGACGCTGCCGCATACCGGTTGAGAAGCTCCATCAGCGGTCCGTCTTCATTGCCTGCGGAAAAAAGCGCATAGATATGCACGGGCGTCTTCAGCTCTGCGAGCACGGCTTCCGTAACCTCCGAGTGCGTAGTCACAGCGTTGAAGGAAAAATCCCGCCGCCATCCATGATTCTTTTCCAGGTTGTCCGCAAGCACGCAGACACCGGCCAGCGCGGAGGTGAGCAGGACCAGGGCAAGGAATGAAGCAATACCCCGGCTGCTGTTCCAGTGAGTCCGTTTCATGCTCACGCCCCCCTCCTGCGCCGCCGGTCCATCCAGAACACAGTCAGGATCAGAAAGAACAATGCGGTGCACACGTCAAACAGAATACTGGCAAAGGACAGCTGGCCCATCAGGAACGGCTCATTGCGCATGTACAGGCTGAAAAAGTTCAGAATGCTCCGGATCGTCTCCGATGCGTTTGCCGAAACCATATCCACCATCCACAGGATCAGGTTGGCACCAAAAGCCGCAAGAAATGCCGTTACCTGCGAAGCCGTCAGGCTCGCCATGAACAGATCCAGGGCAATGAATGCCCAGCCCTGCAGCAGAAACCCGATGTATCCTGTCATGACTTCTCCGGGATACACCGTTCCATACATATGCACGATCAGGACATAGACCAGTGTGAGCAGCACGGAAAGCATCTGGACGGATACAGCCGCCAGATACTTGCCCATCACGATGCCCGGCAGTGATACCGGACTGGACAGAAGAAGTTCCTCCGTGTGCTTCTGTCTTTCTTCGCTCATGAGCCGCATGGTCAGTACCGGGCAGAGAAGCATCCACAGATAGCTCATCTGCCCAATCAGTGTCAGAAGATCGCCGGACCGTGTCTGCAAGATCTGGGCGTCAAAGAGAATCCCGGAAAGCAGCAGAAACACGCCCATGAACACGTACCCCACAGGCGTATGGAAATAGGCCTTCCATTCTCTGTGCCAGATGGCTGTCATTCCTCCGCCCCCCTTCCGGTCACTCTGAGGAATACATCTTCCAGAGAATTCTTCTCCAGCCTCAGCTGCAGAACCGGTGCGTCCATGGCACTGAGCAGATGGAACAGCTCGATTCTCGGATCGTCCTTATCCTGAGAAACCGTGCATTCCATGGTCAGTCTTGTCACATTTCCGTCTGTATCCCTGTCCTGCCGTACGCGCCGGATGCAGCCCAGGGATTTCACGGCAGGCACAATCCGTTCAGGGCTTCCCGCAATCTCCACATAATAGGTCTGTGAGTCCCGGCTCTGTTCCACCATGCTCAGGTCCGCTTCATGCACCAGTCTGCCCTGATGCAGAATCATGATCCGGTCACAGACCTGCTGCACTTCCGTAAGCATATGGGACGAGAAGATCACCGTGTGCTTCTTCCCAAGTTCCCGGATCAGCTGACGGATCTCGGAAACCTGTCTCGGGTCCAGACCCACGGAGGGCTCATCCAGCACAAGAACCGGCGGGGTTCCGCACAGTGCCTGGGCAATGCCGGCCCTCTGCCGGTACCCCCTCGACAGATGCCCCAGAAGGCGACCGCGGACGTCCTCAAGTCCCGTGATCTTCAGTATCTCCGCCACATGCGAAGGAATCTCAGGCTTTTCCACTTCCCTGAGCCTGCAGACAAATTGCAGATACTCTTCCACCTGCATTTCATCATACAGCGGCGGCCGCTCCGGCAGAAAACCGATGAGCCGCCTGCAGGCCCTGGGCTGATCCATCATATCCATGCCATCCAGCAGTATTTGTCCCGATGTGGGAGGGATACATCCGGTCAGCATGTTGAGAATCGTGGTTTTTCCCGCGCCATTCACACCAAGAAGGCCGGTTACCCCGCTTTCCGGAATGGAAAAGCTCACATGATCGACCGCTGTCACGCGCCCAAAGCGCCGGGTCAGGTTCTTCACCTCGATCAACAGAACATCCTCCCTTTCCTTGAATCAGGAAAATTATACAGGATAGTTGATAAGGAAATGTGAACAGAGTGAAAACATTTCCGCTCTGCACGCTTTCATGCGGATTGACGCTTCGGCGGCATCTCCGTATACTTTTTCCTGCCGGACAGGCATGAACCGTCAGGCATTCCTGCAGGAAGCCGATCCGGAGGGGCTGACGGTTCCCTTCAGCACAAGCAGATGTATCGGGAGGAATAAGCCCATGAATGATACCATCGCCGCAATCGCAACCACCCCCGGAGAAGGCGGCATTTCCATTATCCGGCTGTCCGGACCGGACTCGGAAAGGATTCTCCAGGCACTTTTCCATCCTGCCGGAGTCCATTTCCCTCTGACCAGCCATATGCTGACATACGGCCACATTCTTCACAGCGGAGAGATCATGGATGAATGCATGGCCGTCATCATGCGCGCCCCAAGAAGCTATACCCGTGAAGATGTCGCAGAACTGCAGATACACGGCGGTTTTTTTCTCGCCCGGAAAATTCTCGGACTCTGCCTGGAGCTTGGCGCCCGCCTGGCCGAGCCCGGTGAGTTCACACGCCGGGCTTTCCTCAACGGCCGTATCAGTCTCAGCCAGGCCGAGGCGGTAATGTCTCTCATTTCTGCCCGGGGCGAACAGGCCCGCCGTGCAGCCGTCCATGATCTTCAGGGCGGGGTTTCTTCCTTTATTGCCAGTGTATCTGAATCGCTGTATCAGATTCAGGCCGGCCTGGCCGCTGCCCTGGATTATCCGGAGGAAATCTCTGACGAGGAGGCGCTTTCCGATCTGAAGCCGCGCATGCTCCGCCTCGCCGAAGAGCTTGATCAGGCCTGCCGTGAAAAGGAAGCCCGCCTGGTCCGGGAAGGTCTGCACGTGGCGCTGTGCGGCCGTCCCAATGTGGGAAAAAGCAGTCTGCTGAACGCCCTTCTCGGGGAGAAACGGGCCATTGTCACCGATGTTCCCGGAACCACCCGCGACCTGGTGGACGGTACGCTGAACCTTTCCGGCGTACTGGTGCGCATCACCGACACGGCCGGACTGCACGACTCCGATGACCCGGTGGAGCGTCTGGGCATTGAGCGGGCCAGAAATACCGTAAAGCAGAGCGACCTGGTCATGCTCGTGCTGGACGGGGGCAGCGAACTCACAGACGAAGACCGCTGGCTTATGGAAGAGCTGAAGGATCAGGAAGTACTTGTCCTCATCAATAAGACCGATCTTCCTGTCAGAACAGAAGCTGCGCAGCTGCCGGATTTCCTTCATCCGCTCTCTGTCATGGAGGTTTCCGCCATGCAGCCTGAAACACTGCAGCCCCTGCGTTCCTTTCTGCAGGAAAAGGCAACCGTCACCGATACCCTGGTGCTCTCCCAGCCCCGGCATATGGATGCAGCGCGGCGGGCAGCACGTCATCTGAGAAATGCCGCTGAGGCCATGGATCTTTCCGCCGATTTTGCCACCCTGGAGACCGATGCCGCCCAGGCCGCGCTTGCGGAAATCACAGGTGATCAGGTGGAGGAAAAACTGCTGGACCATGTCTTCTCCACCTTCTGTGTGGGAAAATAACCAAAAGTCATTCCAAATGCAGGCAGCCGGATCATTTCTGATCCGGCTGCCTGCGTTTCACTATGTATGTTCTTTCTGTCCGGCTCACTGCTGTACGTGCCTGCCTTCGGTTTCCTGCATGAGCAGATCCGTTGCCGCGGGTTTGGTAAAGTAATCCGATTCAATATAGACTTCGCTTTCCGTCGGCAGCTTCTGGCGGATCAGCCGCTTGTTGCACCACACGCGCACCAGCATGCACAGTACTGCATAGGCAGGCACAGACACCAGCATGCCGCCTACTCCAAACAGTCCGCCGCCGACAAGAATGGAAATCAGCACGCCCAGCGATGAAACACCGGTTGTGTTCTTCAGGACCTTGGGACCGATCACATTGCCGTCAAGCTGCTGAAGCACAAGAATAAAGATACAAAAAATCAGGCATTTGGTCGGGTCCACCACAAGAATCAGAAGCGCAGACGGTATGGCGCCGATAAACGGTCCAAAATACGGAATGACATTGGTCACGCCGACCACAATGCTGATCAGCACGCTGTAGGGCATGCCGAAGATCGTCACGCCGATGAAACAGAGCACGCCGATAATCAGGGAATCCAGCAGCTTGCCGACAAAAAATCCCTTGAACACGCGGTTGGCATACCGCACGCCAATCATGGCCTGGTCGCCTTTTTCCGGTCCGAAAAGCGTATACAGGCTCTTCTTGCCCACACCGATCAGCCGGTTTTTGGACGCCAGAAGATATACGGATACGATGGCACCCAGAATGAAATGGTACACAGACGCGCCCATGCTCATCAGTCCGGTGGAGAGTACGGAAACCGCCGTCATCATGTCATTCTTAATGAAATTGTCGACAAGGTTGCCCACATTGTCGATCGCTCTCTGGGCCTGTACCGCGATGTCAGGATACTTTTCCATCAAAGGCTCAATCAGGCTGCGGATATGCTCCCTGTATACGCCTAGATTGGACACAATCATCATGATGGAAGAAATCACCTGCGGAACTACAATCCACATCAGGACAACAATAAGGGCGATCATAATGATTTCCGACAGAAGGATAGCCACGCTGTTCTGCAGCCGCTCTGCCCGGTCACTGATTCTCCCGCTGCTTCGTCTGCATCGGTTCATACCCTTTTTCATGGTCTTCACGAGTGAGTCAAGAATATAGGCTATAAATAGCCCGATCGTCACAGGGGCAATGATATTGGCAAGCTTGTTCATCAGATTGCCAAACTCTTTCCATCGAAGCACAAGGAAATAAAACAGGATCAGCGCACCGACAGAAATAAATGCCGTCAACCCCCAGATCACCTGGACCTTGTATTTCTTGAACATGTCGGTTCCTCCCAAGCACATGCGGATCGAAAAAAATATAATACATTTTCCTGTTGTTCGTCAACTGTTGTATGCGTCTCCGTCCTGAAAATACTGGACTTTTCCTGCGTCAATGTTACAATGGAGTTATCCGTGAGGAAATCGGCGCGTCAGGAAAAGGAGGAGGACATTCCGGAAACCCGGACTGTCCGCACAGAAAAATGAAAACCGCACGTCAGGCTACAACGGACTGGGTCATGATGACTCTTGGTTCCCTGATCATGGTTGTCGGAATCTATTTCTTTAAATACCCGAATCACTTTTC
>CACYNZ010000032.1 GCA_902775835.1 uncultured Eubacteriales bacterium
CTGGTCAAGCACCGCGGGTTCTCCAAGATCGTGCCATGCTTTCAGGGGATTGCAGTGGTCTTCATCAACGCCTTCATACTCAACGACCGCGTCAGCCCACGGCAGGCTCAGCTCAAGGTCCAGGGGCTCCTCTTCATGATTGAAGGCTGCTGCCTGGAAAGATCCATCCTGATTCCTGCAGACAACGAGGTGCTCATCACGCCAGATGCAGGTACCGCGGAGCTTTGCAAAGAAGCTGAAAGCGTACAGAGTGGGCTTGGGAATGCTGCCTGCAGCCACCAGTCCGAACCCGCCGTGGAACGGACGGGGCGGGATTCCGCCTTCTTCAAAGACATCCCCGAAGGTCCAGTAGCTTGCAAGGTCTGCTTCATCACCGATCCTTGCAAGAAGCCCTGCCATGATAGCAGCATTTTCATTGGTGTCATGAATGGGACAGAAGGGATTGTAGCTGCTGTTGAACTCCGTGACATACAGCGGAAGATTTCGGGTGATTTCATACTGCTGCATGATGTCACGGGTTTCATGGAGCTCCGCCATGGACTGCTCTACGGGACACATGGTGTGGTAGAGATAGCGGCCGTGTCTTTCCGGCTGCTGTCCCATATAAAGGTGCCGGGTGACAAAGCACAGAGGGAGCTTTCTGTCAGTACAGAAGGCGAAGAAGCGGTGCATCCACTCCTGAATCCCGTTTCCGCCGCATACAGCGGGGCCGCCTACCTGGAAACGGTCTGAAATACCGCGGATGGCGCGGACGGTCACTTCATAGAGATGCAGATACGCGTCCAGGTCGGCATCTTTCCAGAAGGAAGTGAGATTCGGTTCATTCCACACCTCAATAGGCCATTCATATACGGTATCCCCGTAACGGCTTACCAGATGCTGAAGTGTGGCGCATACCAGGGCGGTCCACCGTTTGTCATCCTTCGGCGGAGTCACATTGCCTTTCCAGTAGAAAACCGTCTGCTCACCGCTGGCAATGGCACGGGGCATGAAGCCCAGCTCAAGAAGCGGTTTCAGGTGCAGTTTTACATAAGCATCCATGACGCGGTCCAGGTAGGTAAAACAGTACCGGTCTTCCTCGGTTCCATCTTCGCAGCGTACGGTCTGCAGTATGCCGAGATCGTCACAGAACAGGCCATGTCCGCGGATATATTCAAATCCGATCTGATCCTGGACATACTCCAGTTCTTCCTGGTACTCGCGCATGAGACCAAGGCCGAGACGGCCTGTGCCGATGCAGGAATCTGTAATATTGTGAAAAGGCACTTCCGCTGAAGGATTCAGGGTAATCTTGTGCATGTCAGTCTGCCTCCTGTCGTTTTTCCGGATCAAATACAATATGCTGTCCCCCGGGAGTGGCAAGTTCCACGGTTGGTCTGTTCACGGAAGCACCCTGCGGGGAAGGTTCTGCCCTGTCCAGCCATTCCGGGGTGGTACAGGCGAGAAAGTGCTCGATATCGCTTCGTGCGTGCAGAGCATGATCATGGGAGCAGAGCACGTGCCGGAAGGGGAGCTCCATGGCCCGCATGAGCGACAGGCGCAGCGTCTGGATACTCTCGGCCTCCGGGAAAAAGCACCAGGTGGTCGGGTTCCAGTCGTCGCCCGTGATCAGAATTGATTCCTCCGGCAGATAGATCATCAGGGAACCCGGGGTATGCCCGGGGCTTTCCAGATACACAACCGGCATGCTGCCCAGGTTATCCGGGAGCTCTCGGAAGGATCGGCAGCCGGGTAGGGGCGTGGAGAAATCGTCCACGGCCTCAAGTCCTTTATCCCTTGCCTGTCCGCGAACCCGGCTTTTCCAGGGGTCCCGGGTGTAGACATGATACACCTGCTCATCCTTTTCATGAAGATAGACTTCCGGGAAAAAACGTGCGCCAAGGGCGTGATCGTGATGCCCGTGAGTGAGCAGCAGGCGTGGAGTCTGTCCGGCAAGCCTGCCGACATCCTCTGCCACATTGCTGATACCGTAGCCGGCATCTATAAGAAGCGATGTCTCATCCCCGAGAAGCAGGGTCATGCACACGCCCATGGCGTCACGGAGATGATGGACACGCGGAGAAATGACGAGATCATCCATTTGCGCGCTCCTCCTTTTCCTACAGGGGTTCATAACGCACAGAAAACAGACTGGCCTGTGAACCGGGCAGAAAAACCGGAGAGGTCTTGCGTGCCGCCGGGCATTATGATGTCAAAGGCACGAACGCCTGCATTTGTCTGCGCGTGAAGTGCCGGACATGATACCGCTCATGGGCGGAAAGGCCGACTGTTATGGTTTCGAGCCCCGGCGCCGCTTTCCTTCCTGAAATGGCCTCCAAAAGCCTGTGAACGGGTTTTTTTTCCGGCACAGGGGGCAGAAGGTCTTCATTTTTGGCGGTAATTTGCTACACTATGACAAAGCAGGTGAAAGGAGAACGCCATGATCTACTTTGATGACAGCTTACAGCTCTTTCATGCATATAATGACGGGATTTCCATTGTGCTCTGGGTGCGCGAGGACGTGCACGGACTGAAGGAAATCCAGATGCCCTATGTCGGTGCGCCGCTTAAGCACCCGCAGGCAGCCCTGCATCCGGAGGACTTCCGGACACGCGCTTCCTTTGATTCCGAGCGGCAGATGCTGCCCTATGCCGTTCCCACGGACGGACGCGGCGACTTTCGGCCGTGCATGCTGAGAGTGGCCGGCCCGGACGGCCAGACCGTGATGGAACTGGGCTATACAGGTTCCTATCAGATCTCGAAGGGGAAGCAGCCGATTCCCGGCCTTCCGAGCACGCATGCGGAAGAAGGAGAGTGCGAAACCCTTGCGCTGGAAATGGCGGATGCCCTTACAGGACTGAAGGTTATGTACCGTCTGACCCTGTTCAGCGCTCTGCCTGCCTTCACTACATCGCTTGAGATCTTAAACGCCGGCAGTATGACGCTGGTGCTGGAGAAGGCGGCCAGCCTTACGCTGAGCCTGAGCGGTGAGTATGACCTGATGCATTTCCATGGCGCGTGGGCCCGCGAGCGGGAAGCTGAGCAGGTGCGCAGCGCCAGTATGACCCGGCGCATTGAGAGCACGCGCGGCGCCTCCGGGCATGAGCATAATCCCTTTGTGGTGCTTTCAACGCCCGGTGCGACGGAGGATTACGGCCAGGCTTTCGGTGTGACGCTTCTGTACAGCGGGAATTTCGCGATGGATACGGATATGAGCGCATACCGTCAGACCCGCCTGGTGGCCGGCATCAATGAGCGCGGATTCCGCTGGAACCTGGAGCCCGGCGCAAGCTTCTATACGCCGGAAGCGCTCTGCGTGTTCGGCCGGAGCGGGTTCACTTCCATGAGCCAGGTCATGCATGAAATGATCCGGCGCCATGTGTGCCGTGGGCGCTGGACCAGCCGTGTGCGTCCGGTGCTGATCAACAACTGGGAAGCCACCTATTTCCAGTTCACCCACGACCGTATCCTTGACATTGCGCGCAAGGCGGCGGACCTGGGCGTGGAAATGTTTGTGCTGGATGACGGCTGGTTCGGACACCGCAATGATGACCATTCCTCCCTTGGTGACTGGGTGGTGAATGAGAAGAAGCTGGAGGGCGGGCTCGACCGGTTGAGCCGGGATATCCATGCCCTGGGCATGAAGTTCGGGCTCTGGTTTGAACCGGAAATGGTTTCCCCGGATTCGGACCTGTACCGTGCACACCCGGACTGGTGCCTGCATGCTGACGGGCGTGCGCGCTCGGAAGCACGCAACCAGCTGATTCTGGACCTGAGCCGCCGGGAAGTGCAGGACTACATCATTTCCAGTGTCAGCGCCGTACTGGAATCCACGCAGATTGACTATGTGAAGTGGGATATGAACCGCAACTTTGCCGAGTGCGGTTCTGCCGCGCCCGGAGCCCGTCAGGGCGAGGTGGCGCACCGCTATATGCTGGGCCTTTACCGGGTGCTCGATGCCATTGTCACCCGCTTCCCGGAAGTGCTGTTCGAGAGCTGTTCCGGCGGCGGCGGGCGCTTTGATGCCGGCATACTCAGCTATATGCCCCAGACCTGGACCAGTGATGACACGGATGCCGTGGAGCGCCTGAATATCCAGTGGGGCACCTCCTTCGCCTATCCGGCCTGCACCATGGGTGCGCACGTGAGCACCGTGCCCAACCATCAGGTGGGCCGCATCACGCCCATGAAATACCGCTGCGAGGTGGCTATGGGCGGCAACTTCGGCCTGGAACTGGACCTGTCAGCCCAGTCGCAGGAAGACCTTGAGGAAATCCGGCGCCAGATTGCACGCATCAAGGAAATCCGGTCCACGCTTCTCTTTGGACGCTTTATCCGGCTGTGTTCTCCTGCGGACGGACAGGTCACGGCCTGGGCTTTCGAGGATGAAGAGCGCCTGATCCTGTGTGCCTTCCGTGCGCATGCGCACGCGAACCGTGCCATGGAGACGATCCGGATGCATCATCTGGATGCGTCCAGACGCTATCTGGACAGTGAGGGCAGGGAAGTCTGCGCCTCCGATCTGCTTGCATGCGGATGGCGCCCGGCTCTGCATATGCGGGATTATGCCAGCACTGTGGAGGTTTTCCGCAGAATCCCCTGAGAAAGCGGACTCAGGGTAAACACAGCGGGCTGCTGCAGGGCAGCCCTGGAAAGGAAGAAATACAACATGCGGATCATGGAGTTCGGTCCGGAAAACGGACAGCAGGTCATGCTGATCCATGGAGAGCATGCGAGATGGGACATTTTCCTTCCCGCCATGGAGCCTCTGGTGAAGACCTGCCGTGTGCTGATTCCCGTGCTCGACGGGTTTGACGCGGAAGCGGAAAAGCAGGCAGACTTCCCGGGCGTGGAAAAAGCGGCGGATCAGATCTGTCAGTGGCTGGAAGAACACGGAAAGACACACCTGCTGGGCGTGTACGGCATCTCCCTTGGCGGGTCCATTGCCTTTCAGATGCTGTCCCGGGAGCAGCTTTCCGTGGACAGGTGCGTGATGGAAGGTGCGATCATGCCGTCGGACAGGATGAAGGCGGCGGTTCGAGCACAGATCCTTGTCAAGGAAGGACTGACCTCCTTTCAGAAGCGTCTGCCCGGTACGGTCATGGCCAGGCTTGCCTCCGCAGGCCCATCCACCATGGAAGAGCTTCTGAAAACGCATGAACTGATGCGCTCGCTGAGCCGGGAGACCATGCGGCAGATCAACCGGAGCTGTCTGTGCGCGCCGATTCCCAAAGCGCTTCCGGCTGTACGGGAAAGTGCCCTGTACATGTACGCACAGGGCGAGAGTCAGGACCGGTACCAGGATATCCAGTTCCTGCACAGGCGCTTCCCGGAGATCCCGGTCCTTGTGCTGAGCGGACTGTGCCATGCGGAACTGCTCTTCAAGCATCCGGATATATTCGGAGATTATCTCAGCCGTCTTTTCATGGAAGACGGATACATGCCGCAGCGGAAGGAGAAAGCACATGAGGATTGCGGACCTGACCTGGCCGAAGGCTGAGGAATACTTTCAGAACAATGACACGCTGATCCTGACCGTGGGCTCCATCGAATGCCACGGCCGCCACCTGCCCCTGGGCACGGACACCTATATTCCGGAGCGAATTCTGGAACTGCTTGACACAAGGACGAATGTGGCCATGGCACCGGTGATTCCCTTCGGCGCCTGCGATTCCCAGACGGATTATCCGGGAACGGTGAGTCTCGGCACGGATGTGCTCTATGCCGTGCTTTCCCGGATTGCCGAGGGCTACCGGAAGTTCGGCGTCCGTCGGTTTGCCGTGCTGAACGGGCATGGCGGGAATATTCCGGTGCTGGACCGGCTGGGCCTGGACCTCCACCGCGAGGGCTGCCTGATGGTGCAGCTCAACTGGTGGCTGATGGCCTGGGACCTGAACCCGGCATGGAAAGGCGGACACGGCGGTGCGGAGGAAACAGCGGGCATGCTCGCCGTGCGGCCGGAGCTGGTGGATGCTTCCTCCATTGAAGACCTGGTGCTGAAGGATCCCTCTGATAAAATCCGCTCCACCGGCTTCAAGACCGTGCGTTTTGAGAATGTGGAGCTGCCCATGACACGGCCGGTTCGGGATATCACGGACAACGGGTGGATCGGACCGGATCATCCGTCCCTGGCCACACGGGAATGGGGAGAGGACATGCTCACGTCCGTGGCGGATTATATTGCACGCTTCCTGGAGGCATTCAGGGAAATCCCACTGCCCTGATACACAGGATTCACGAAAAAATCTGCTCCGCACTTCAATGTGCGGGGCAGATTTTCAATATGTCCGGAAAACGGAAGGAGAATGCTGTTTACAGGCCTGTAGTGCGCTCCATCACGGAGAGGATTCTTGCGCAGCACGCGTCCAGATCCTCCATGGAAAGACTCAGGTCTTCCTTTGACTCCAGGGCGTCCAGGATTTCCTGGATATCGGACGGAAGTCCGGGCATGACAAGATCATTGCCGGCGGATACGCATTTGGCTGCGGATGATCCGCCCTTCTGGTTCGTGGTCAGCCAGTCGGTCATGATGAGACCGTTAAAGCTCCATTCCTCACGGGCAATCTGTGTACACAGATCATGACTGTTGGCCGTGTGCTCGCTGTTGACCTTGTTGTAGCTGGTCATGATGGCCAGGGGCTGGGCCTGGCGGACGGCAAGCTCAAACCCGCGCAGATAGATTTCCCGGAGCGCGCGTTCCGATACAATGCTGTCCACGCCGCGCCGGTTCTCCTCCTGATTGTTGCAGGCGAAATGCTTTATGGTGGTGCCGCATCCCGGCACTGACTGGACACCGAGCGTGAGCGCGGCAGCCATGAGTCCGGATACCAGCGGGTCCTCGGAGTAATACTCGAAATTCCGCCCGCACAGCGGATTACGATGGATGTTCATGCCAGGCGCCAGCCACAGCGTCACGCCGAACGCCTGCATTTCCTCGGCAATGGCGTGCCCGAGCTCACGCATCAGCGGAAGATCAAAGGTCTGGGCAAGCATGGTGCCGATGGGAATGGCTGTGCAGAACTGGTAATGCTTCTGAGCGCCTTCGTGAAAGTGCATGGTCTGGAACAGACGGTTTTCCAGTGCCTCATACGGGCCCATGGCAAGCAGCGCACCGGTGGACGCGTCGGTTTCGTAACACTGCTGGAGCCGGAGCCCTGCAGGTCCGTCCGCCAGGACCATGGACGGAAGCATACAGCCCTGAATACGCGTGCTTGTCTGGCCTGCTGCACCGGGTACGCTGGTGGCCGCGCCGCCCACAATGTCTTCTTCCTGGCCCCTCGGCTGACCGCAGACAAGGCGTGCCTTGTCCTGGGTGGAAAGCAGGGAAAGCGCTCTCTTGACGGCATCGGACAGGGAAGGACGGTCGGTTGTGCCGGGCTGCGGCATATCAAGGCAGAGGGCATCCAGGGATAGCGGCGTCATGCCGGCAAAGTCCGCTTCAATCCGGTTCTTCCAGTCCGAGATCTGCGTTTCGGACGGCCGGATTTCCGCAAGCGCATCGTGAAGCGGGCATGCATTGCGCACCCGGCGGACGCTAACGTCCCGGGAAAGCTTCAGCGCAGAGACTGGCGTGAGATGCGCGGCATCAAAGCCTGCATAGAATCCGTACATTCCGGCATCCAGCACATACTCGCCGCGTCCGGTGTGGAAGCTTGTCAGCATATCAGGTGTGACACGGAAAGAGAGCTCCTCTTCCTGGTCCGGTGCAAGAAGGCCGGTCTTGGCAAAGCCCGCGAGACGCCGGTGTTCCTTGTGCCGCGCTCCCGGTGCGCAGGCGGCGAACAGAAACAGGGTGGTGCGTCCAGGCACGCAGCCCGTGTTGCGCACGCATGCCTGTACCTGGATGCCGTCTTTTTCGGCCGTGGTTTTCACTTTCCCCATGGCAAAGTCCGTATAGCTCAGTCCATAGCCGAACGGGTAACGGACCTTTTTGTCAAAGGAATCGAAATACCGGTATCCCACATAAATGCCGTCTTCATAGAATTCCTGCTGCAGGTTTCCGCCGTTATGCGAAAACGCGGCACTGGAGGGGTAGTCTTCATAGCGCATTGCCCAGGTGTCTGTCAGACGTCCGGAAGGATTCACGCTTCCGCTGAGCACGTCAGCCAGAGCGTGACCGGCCTCCATCCCCGGCTGGGACATGAGGAGGACGGCGGACAGAGGGAGACTGTCCGTAAAGGAGCGGTCCATGATGCCGCCGATATTGAGAAGCAGAATGACATGCGGGTATATGCTGCACAGAGCACTCAGCGTGCATATTTCCTGCTCGGATACATAATAATCGCCGGGTACATCCCTGCGGTCTGCGCCTTCGCCGGAAACGCGGGACAGCACAAAAAGTGCCGCGTCCGCCTCCGGAACTGTGCCGGGGGCAATGGCACGGCCTTCCGGCGGTGTCATGGGATGCGCGGCGTGTGCACGGTACAGGCTGTTGAAGTCCCCGGGCACGGACATGTCGTACAGGGACTGAATCCAGGCTCTGCGGCTTTCCTGATAGGACGCTTCATAGGCATCCAGCCAGTCAGTATCCGCAATCTCAAACCCGGCTTCCCTCAGCCCCTGATCCAGTGTGACCACCTCCCGGCAGTTCACGGATCCGGAGCCGGTGCCGCCGATCACGGGATGCCGGACACCGGCCCCGAACAGCGCAAGCCGGGCACCGGGCCTGAGTGGAAGAATGCCATGGTTTTCCAGGAGCACCATGCCTTCCGCGCCTGCGCGGCGGGCAAGCACTCTGTGCGCACGTTCAAGGGGAGAGACGGAGGTATCCGGCTGTACGCCGGTTCTTTCCCGCCTGCAGATCATGGCAGATCGTCTCCTTCCTGAGCCCCACGGCTCCGGCACCAGCTTTCCAGCATCTCTGAGTCCCGGTAACCGGGCAGAAGATGGAAAAGATCAGCTGCCTGTTCATATTCTGCTTTTTCCATGAGGGTATTGGCGTTTTCGTAGAGCTGCGCGTCCAGGTCTTCCAGTTCCACATGATATTCGCGCAGTCGCTTCCAGGCGTCGGAGATCATGCTGAATTCGTTCCTGTCCAGAGCCTGCGTGGCATAGATGCGCATGGTTTCCTGGAGTCTGTAGAGTGCGTCCTCCCATACGCCGCTGTGGTAGAAGGCATCGGCGGCTTCGGGATACTGCTCCTGCTGAAAACGCATGTCGCCCAGGCGGTAGTACACGTCCTGGACCAGCGTCTGGCTGTCTTCGTAGTCTCCGGATGCCAGGAATGCCTCAAGCGCGGTATCCAGATCATTGCGCTCCAGTGCCCACTGGCCTTTACGGTAATAGGTTTCATGCACGCGCAGCGGCGCGTCTTCCCATTCGCCCAGGGAGTCAAAGATGCGGGCGGCTTCATCAAAGTGGCTGTGCACCAGATCGTCCTGTGCCAGGCTGTACAGGCTCTGCCATGCCCGGTCCGCACTGTCCTGCCATGGGCCCAGGGATGAGAAGAGATCCGCGGCTTCCTGATATCTGCCCGCAGCATAGCTGCGCTCAGCCCGGTAGTAGGTATACTGTGGAACAAAATAGCGCTGGTAGGCGAAGTATCCGAGCACAGAACAGATGCCCAGGATGATCAATGTGCGGAGCGTGATCTTCAGAACATGATGAATCCGGATATTCCGGATGGCTCTGCGTGCGGACGACGGGGTGACAAACTGATTTGCCCGGGCGTCACGGCGGGGATTCCGGTATCTTTTAGCCATCATTGCCTCCATGCCGCTGCGCCAGTTTTTCTGCCAGATGAAGAGCGCCTTCGGCCGGCGTGTGATACGGATCGTGGATGGCAAGTGCCGGCATGGTGGCGGTCAGTACCTGTTCCAGGCGGGAACGGATGAACCGGTTGTTCCGGAGAACGGATCCAACCAGAGCGGCTTCGCCGCTAGAAAGCCCCAGCCTGCGCATGGCGGTGAGCACCAGTATGGAAAGCTCCCTGGCGCAGCTCTCGGCAATGCTTTCAGCAGCCGCGTCCCCGTTTTCCAGGGCAGGGGCCAGAAGTCGTCCGAGTCCGGCCACTCCCTGCTTGCCCGTTTCCGGCGCATACAGCCATGTAATCAGCTCGGGAATGCTGTGCATGCCAAGATAGGAAAATACAAGCTCTGTCAGCTGAGTGCGCGGTCCGCGGCCGTCACCGGCACGGACCACGGCGCGCAGTATATCCCGGCCAATGGCATATCCGCTTCCCTCATCATCGATCAGATATCCATAGCCGCCGGTGCGCACGGTCTGTCCCGTGGCCAGGTTCCGGCCGTTGCACACGGAGCCTGTGCCCGAGACCAGCACGCAACCGCTGCCGTCCAGGGCTCCGGCCAGTGCAATCTCGTGATCGCCGAGAATCTGAAGCGGACCGCTGTATCCATTGCTGCGCACGGTCTGTTCCAGTCCGGCAACCGCCTTGGCGTTGCTCACGCCCGCAGCGCCGATAACCAGCGCGTCCAGATGCTCAAGCCCGCCCAGGGTGTGTTCCATGAAATGAAGCGCATCCATGCATGAAAGGTGCACCTGTTCCGGTGCATTTCCGTTCAGGTTCAGCGGCCCGAAAAGCGCAGAAACGGTCTCTCCGCTTTTGACAAGCACTTCCGTTTTTGTCCCGCCGCCGTCCCAGGCTGCCACAGCACCCACATGCATCCCTCCGTATCCTTTTTCACTGCTGTAAGTATACTCTAAACAGCCGTTCCAGAAAAGGGCTGAGCAATCTTTTCAGCGTGGATGCGGAATTCGGATACCAGAGCAAACCGGGCATGCAGTACCTGAAACAGCATTTCCAGGTTTTCCAGCGCGTTCCGCTCCGGGCGGGGCGGATATCCCACGAAGCAGGCAAGGTCACGCAGCTGCGGAAGCGCCATGGACTGGGGCAGGCCGGTCATGCAGAAGATCTCCCTTTCCGGAAAGAACCGCTTAAGCAGAAGACCTTCCGAACGGTCCCAGCACAGAAAGCAGTCATCCGGCGCGCACCATTCGAGCATGCCCTTCATGGCATGGCAGAGCGTGGAGGATGGCAGGGCCAGGTCCTGAAGCTCCCCGGTGAAAATGCGGGATGCGTACCAGGAACGGCAGCGCCAGCGACTGTCCATGCGCGCGGCAGCAAGATGGGAACAGGTACCAGAGGCATCCATGAGTGCGGAAAACAGAATTGTCATGCGGCAGGCCCCCTTTCCAGGATTTCATGGAAAGTATACAGGAATCCACAGAAAAGTGTGTTGCATTTTCACAGCAAAACTTGACAAAGCCTGTTTTTTCCCTATGATTTTTACCAGAAAAACGGAAAAGAGGAGTCGTTATGGCAGGAAGCATTTCGGAGACCAAGAAAATGCTGGTGCTTTCCGTGCTCCAGGTTCTGGAAAAGTATTCGGATGAGGAACACCGCATGCATCAGCCGGAAATCATACGCCTGATCGAGGAGACAACCGGGCTCACATCCGAGCGCGGCAGTATCCGCCGATGCCTGACCACGCTTCAGGAAGCCGGGTACCCGGTGGTGTTTGATCACGGCTGGTACTACCGGCACACCTTCAGCGATGCGGAGCTGAATCTGATCACGGATTCGCTTCTGTACAACCCGGCGGTTCCCATGTCCGTGCGCCAGGAACTCATTGCGAAGATTTCGGACATGTCCAGCGATTATTATGTGCCCCAGGCCCTGCAGGCGCTGCAGAAACCCTATAACCCTGAATTTCTGCAGACGCTGGACATCGTGCATGATGCCATGCGCCGGCACAGGCAAATCCGCTTTCAGTACGGGAACTTCGATGTGGACAAGAAACTGCACATGAAGTGCAACCGGGACGGAACGGAGCGCTTTCTCACAGTGAGCCCCTACCGGGTGGTCCAGTCCGGCGGACGCCACTATCTCATAGCCAATACGGAAGGCTATGATACGCTGTCGCATTACCGGCTGGACCGGATGGAGTCCGTGGAGAGGCTTCAAACGCGCATGCGGCCGCTGAGGGAGGTTGAGGACGGGAACTCGCTTCTGAGCATGCCCCGGTATCTGGCACAGCATCCGCATATGTTCTCAGGCCCGGTGTTCACCTATCAGCTCCGGTGCAAGCGCTTCATGGCGGGGGATATCCTGGACTGGTTCGGCACGGACACCGTGTTCCGGCAGGTGACGGAGGACAGTTTCCTGGCCGTGGTCCGGGTGGATGCCCAGTCCATGAAATACTGGCTGCGGCAGTACGGCGAGCATGTGGAACTCGTGGAAGGAAAGGAAGAGACAAGCAATGAAGAATCATGACATGCATGCGTGCCTGCGCCTTCTGGGGCAGGCCGTGATGGAAAAGGATACAGTGCGTTTGTTCCATACGGGCCAGGGCGTGGAAACCTGGATGAACGGCTCCTGGCTGCGGGCGGAGTTTGAGAGTGCGGACACCGGTTTTGAGGAGTGGATCCGCGTTCTCATGGACGGGTATGAGATGATCCGCATGCCGCTGGAGAGCGGACGTGTTCGCGTGACGCTGATCCGGAACCTGACGCCGGGTACCTGGCACCATATCCGGATCATGAAGGAAGTCCAGGCCATGGAGGGGAGTCCGGAAGGCCTGAAGCTGCTGTCACTGGAAAGCGACGGGGACCTGGAAGTCAGAACGCCCAGAAAGCCGGAGATTCTCTTTCTCGGCGATAGCCTGACCTCCGGCGAGGGCCTGGGCGGCGCCCGGGGACTGGTGGACTGGAAGTCCTGCACATTCTCCACCCGCGGACATTATGCCTATGCCGCGGCGGAAAAGCTGGGCATGGAACCGGTGCTCCAGTCCCAGTGCGGATGGGGTGCATGCCGCAGCTGGGACAATCATCCCGACCAGCACGCCCGGCGCCTGCTTGACGGCATGCACCGCCTGTATGCAAAGGATGTCGAGGCGGAGCCGGAAAAGCTGGAGCCGCGGGCCGTGGTGATCAATCTGGGCACCAATGACAACAGTGCTTTTGGCGGGAATCCCTATACGGATCCGGAAGGCCGCGTGTACCGGCTGCGCCGGGATGCACAGGGCAGACGGGTCCGGGAGGATGAGGAAATCTTCCTCAAGAGCATGCAGGAGCTGCTGGATGACCTTGAGGCGCGCTATCCCGGAGTCCCTCTTGTATGGGCTTATGGCATGTGCGGACATGATCTGAAGGACCTGATTCAGGAAGGCCTGGACAGGCATGCAGATGCCGGTGGCCGGAAGATTCCGCTTCTGCTTCTGCCGGCGTGCCCGGAAGAAGAGGAGGGGAGCAATCATCATCCCGGCGCACAGTGCCATCGGAAGGCAGGCCTGGTGATTGCGGCATACCTGAAAACCCTGCCCGGCATGGGAAGAGACAAGATGGAATGAACCTGAGTGCATGCAAAAAGCCTGTGCGGACGCACAGGCTTTTTCAGGACAGCCATGGGTTATTCCGTATAGTACTTCAGAAGTTCCTCCACTTCGGCCAGACGCTGGCGGATGACATCCATCTGATCCCGGATGCTGTCCGCCTTTTCTTCGTAGCCGGTGGCCGGCAGCGCATCGAGCTGGGCCTGGAAGTGGGTCAGCTGGTCATTGAGGACAGCGGTGCGGGTCTGCAGACCGCCCACCAGCGCATGCCGGGCGCCCTCCAGAGCAACCCAGAGCCCGCCGGTATACTGTCCCTGGCGCTTTTCCATCTGATCCCGCAGCACAGTGATGGCACTGTCCAGCAGCCGGTCAGCCTCGGTCAGCTTTTCCGTCTGCGCCGCGGCCAGGGTCACTGTGGCCTGGTTCTGTTCCAGCATGCCTGTCAGGGATGTGTTCAGTGCCGTCAGGTCTGCGATCTGCGTGCGCAGCTCCTCGGCTTTGGCGGTGGACTCATCCAGGCTCAGCTGTGCTTCCCGGATATCGTTTTCCACCTGGGTGAGCTCTTCCTGGAGCGTTTCCTTTTCCGCCGCTGTCTGCTGCCAGCGGTTCTGGCTTTCCGCAAGGTCGGACTGCAGGGTATCCACCTCAGTCTTCAGGGACTGGTTCCGCATGAAGATTCCGGCCACCAGAGCCAGGGCAAAGAGCATGGCAAGGACGGCGATCACCATGGTCGAACGCTTTGTTTTCTTTTCCGGCATGAAGATCCCTCCTTACTTACTGCCCGCCGGCGGGAAGCGAACGGACCAGGGCGTTGAGCGCGTTGGTCATTTCATTCTGCAGCTGGCGGTCCTTTTCGTCCATGGTGGTCATAAGGTCTGTGACGGAGGCGAGCGCGGTGCCGGCTTCCGCTTCCGAAAGCGCGATGGACGCGGTCAGGTCCGTGTTTCCTTCGCGCAGCGTCTTGCGCTGGTCGCGCAGACTCTGCTCTTCCTTGACCGCCGCATCCGCCAGGGGCTGCAGGCGCTCAAGCTCGGCTCGGGCTTCAGGCAGCTTTTCGGAAACCTCATTATATTCATACTGCTGCTTCCGCTCCCGGGCCAGACTGGTTTCCAGGGATGTACGGACATCTTCAGCAGTATAGTTCAGCTTTTCGTGCTGATATGCATACCAGGCCGTGGCGAGACAGGCAACGATCATGACCACAGCGAACAGGCGTGCGAACCATTTTGGCATACGGCGCACCTCCGTGAGATAGTGTAGAAGTGTCTGTATTCTACCATAATCCAAAACAAATGGAAAGAGCGTCAGCTTGCACCTTGTCACCATGTGTTGTAAAATAATCGGACCGGTTCTGCCGGGAAAGCGTGCATCAGAAAGGATGAGTTGGAATGACCCGGCTGGAATCGGACATTCTTGAAATCTTGCAGGAAGACTGCCGCGTGAGCGTGGAAAAGATCGCCACCATGACCGGTGCCGGCATGGCGGAAGTGGCGGAAGCCATTGAACATCTGGAAAAAAGTCATGTGATCCTGCGCTACGCTCCGACCATCAACTGGGACAAAACGGACCGGGAGCGAGTGGAGGCCATGATTGAGGTGCGGGTCACGCCCCAGCGCGACATGGGCTTTGATGCCGTGGCCAGACGCATCTACCGCTTTGAGGAAGTCCGCAGCGTCTATCTCATGAGCGGCAGCTATGACCTTCTGGTGCTGGTGCAGGCACCGACCCTGAAGGAGCTGGCCCTGTTTGTTTCGGAAAAGCTCTCCACCCTGGAGATGGTCACCGGCACAGCCACCAGCTTTGTGCTCAAGCGCTATAAAGAGGAAGGCGTCATCTTTGAGGATGAGCGCCGTGACGGACGGCTGGTGATCAGTCCGTGAACTATGAGTCGCGAATCAATCCCGCGGTCCTGAAGACGCCGCCCAGCGGCATCCGGCGCTTCTTTGATCTTGCCTCCACCATGGACGACGCCATTTCCCTGGGCGTGGGCGAGCCGGACTTTGTGACGCCCTACCATATTCGGGACGCGGCCGTGAACAGCATTGTGGACGGCGGCACCCAGTATACGGCCAACCGCGGGCTCATGGAGCTGCGGCGTGAAATTGCCCTGTACCTGGAGAAGCGCTTTGCGCTCTCCTACGATCCCGCCGCGGAAATGGTGGTGACCGTGGGTGCCAGTGAAGCCATTGACCTGTGCCTGCGCGTGCTGGTTTCCCCGGGGGATGAGGTGCTGATCCCGGATCCCAGCTATGTGAGCTACGCACCCGGCGTGCTTTTCTGCGGCGGCGTGCCGGTTCCGGTGCGCACCCGGGAGGAGACCGGATTCCGGCTTCAGGCGGAGGATGTGGAAAAAGCCATTACGCCGCGCACCAAGGCGCTGATTCTTCCGTATCCCAACAATCCCACCGGCGGAATCATGGAAAGGCAGGACCTGGAACGTCTGGCGGAGGTGGTGCGCCGCAGGGAACTGCTGGTCATTTCCGATGAAATCTATGGCGAGCTGACCTATGGCGGAAACACGCATGTCAGCTTCGGCGCACTGCCGGGCATGAAGGAGTACACGCTTACCATCTCCGGCTTCAGCAAGGCCTTTGCCATGACCGGCTGGCGGGTGGGCTTTGTGTGCGGGCCGTCCGTGGTGCTCAGCGAGATCAACAAGATCCATCAGTACACCATTCTGTGCGCGCCGAGAATGAGCCAGGAGGCGGCACTGGAAGCCTTAAGGCGCGGACGTGCCACAGACTATGAGGACATCCGGCGCATGCGCGATTCCTATGACCGCCGCCGCCGCGTCATTGTGCGCGGGCTGCGCAGCCTGGGCCTGGAGTGCTTTGAGCCGCTGGGCGCCTTCTACGCCTTTCCTTGCATCCGCTCCACGGGATACGACAGTGAAGCGTTCTGTCAGGGGCTTCTTCAGTCCAAGCATGTGGCCTGTGTGCCCGGCACAGCCTTTGGCACATCGGGTGAGGGCTATATCCGCTGCAGCTATGCCACGGCCATGGACCGCATTGAGAAGGCGCTCCAGCTCATGGATGCATTCCTGAACGGACGCTGAGAATAAGGAGATCCAAATGAGAAAGATCCTGACCATCCTGTTTCTGGCCATGCTTGCATTCGGCATATGCTCTGCCTGCGCCGAGGAAGAGGAACTGCTCTGGGAGGAGG
>CACYNZ010000033.1 GCA_902775835.1 uncultured Eubacteriales bacterium
CCTGATTGACCGGGACCTGTACAAACAGCGGAGCGATCTGATCTTTTCCGGCCGGACGCTGTTCGGCGCCAAGCCGCCGAAGGGCCAGGAGCTTGGGGATCACTTCTACGGAACCATCAAGACCCGCGTTCAGGCGTTCATGACGGACCTGAACGAGGAACTGTGGAAGCTGGGGGTGCTGGCCAAAACGGAGCACAACGAAGCGGCTCCCGCCCAGCACGAAATGGCGCCGATCTATACCGCCGTCAACGTGGCCTGCGATCACAACCAGCTGACCATGCAGATGATGAAAAAGGTCGCGCGGCGGCATAACCTGGTGTGCCTGCTGGCTGAAAAGCCCTTCGCCGGCATCAATGGCAGCGGCAAGCACAACAACTGGAGCATGACCACAAACACGGGATACAACCTGCTGGAACCCGGGGACAGCCCTCACGAAAGCGCCCAGTTCCTGCTGTTCCTGACCGCGGTGATCAAAGCCGTGGACGACTACGCCGACCTGCTCCGCGCCTCCGTCGCCTCCGCCGGAAACGACCACCGGCTGGGCGGATTCGAGGCGCCTCCGAGCATCATCAGCATCTTCCTGGGGGACGAGCTGACCGAAATCCTGGAAGCGCTGGAAGCCTCCACCTTTGCCACGCCCCAGCCCCTGGGCAGCTATCCCCAGACCTCCGGCCTCACCTTCACCCTGGACACCACCCGGCCCTATGCCCAGGGCAGTATGTACAGCATTGACGGAAAGGAATCCGGCTATTACGCACCCGCCTCCATTGAGCGCGTGACCATCACCTCCGTCAACGGCACCGCCTTTGATCCCGAAGCCCTGTACGCCGTGGTCACCAACAATTACTGCGCGGCCGGCGGTGACACCTACAATATCTTCAACCGTGCCATCAGTGAGGGCTCCGGCTTTGACAGCGGCATGTTCCTGGGCGAAGCCCTGGTGGACTATATCACCAGTGTCCAGATGGGCACCATCACAGCGGAAGCCTACGGCGAGCCCCGTGGCAGCCAGACCCAGATCCGCTGATCCCATTTAGGACGGAGACAGATGCCTGTCCCCGTCTTTTTTCATACAGAAAAACGGCACCGGAGCGCTTGTTCAGCCCCGGTGCCGTCTGCTTCTGCTTACAGATCCAGCATTTTCTTGATGCTCTCGATTTTTACGGACAGTGCCATGATCTTTGCCGCCACTTCCAGGTCCTCCAGGGACGGGAAAGACGGGGCGATACGGATGTTCGTGTCCAGGGGATCCCGGTGATAGGGATAGGTGGAGCCCGCGGGCGTCAGCACCACGCCGGCCTTCTTGCATCTTGCGATGATCTTTGCCGCGCAGCCGGGCAGGGAATCGAAGGAGATGAAGTACCCGCCCAGCGGCTTGGTCCAGGTGCCCACATTCAGGCCGCCCAGTTCCTCCTCAAAGATCTTTTCCACCATTTCAAACTTGGGCCGCAGGATTTCCGCGTGCCTGGCCATGTGCTCCCGGATGCCGTTCAGGTTCTTGAAGAAGCGGACATGACGCAGCTGGTTCACCTTGTCGTGGCCGATGGTCTGGATGGAGAACTGTTTGCGGATTTCCTCCAGATTGTTGTGGGACGTGGCAATGGCCGCGATGCCGGAGCCCGGGAAGGAAATCTTGGACGTGGATGTGAACTTGTACACCAGGTCCGGATTCCCCGCGCGCTTGCACTCGGCCAGGATCTCGATGAGATAGTCCTGACGGTCGGAATACAGGTGATGCACGGAATAGGCGTTGTCCCAGTAAATCCGGAAATCCTTGGCCGCGGGCTTGAGGCGCGCAAACCGTTCCACGGTGCGGGCCGAATAGGTCACGCCGGTGGGATTGGAGTATTTGGGCACGCACCATATGCCCTTGATGGCCGAGTCACTGGACACAAGGCCTTCCACCACGTCCATGTCAGGACCGTCGGAATTCATGGGCACATTGATCTTTTCAATGCCGAAATACTCGGTGATGGCGAAATGCCGGTCATATCCGGGCACCGGGCAGAGAAACTTCACCCGGTCCAGCTTGCACCAGGGGGTGCAGCCCATGACGCCGTGGGTCATGGAACGCGAAATGGCATCATACATGACGTTCAGGCTGGAGTTGCCATAAATCATGATATTGTCGGCCGGCACTTCAATCATGGAGCCCAGCAGCTGCTTGGCCTCCTCGATACCGCCCAGCACGCCGTAATTGCGGCAGTCCGTTCCGTCATCGCAGTGCAGATCCGCCTCGGAAGACAGCACGTCCATCATCTGCATGGACAGGTCCAGCTGTTCTGCGCAGGGCTTTCCGCGGGCCATGTTCAGATTCAGGCCCCGCATCTGGTATTCGCGGTACTCCTGCTTGAGCTTCGCCAGCTCCTCTGCAAGTTCTTCCCGGCTGTATTCCTGATACGTCTTCATTCCCGTTCCCCCTTAATATTTCAAAAGAACGGGGACATTGTATCACGGATTCAGCTGGAATGCGACACATGCAGAGCACTTTTTTGCATTTTTTCCTGAAACAAACTGCAAAAAACAGAAAAAGAACGGTTTGTGGAATTCCATTCTGCATGTTAGTCTCGTTTTCCATGCAGATTTCTGGTCAGACCCTGCAGGCGTTCACGAACGCGGTGAAGATGGCGGAGCTCACCCGGTCATGCAGTGCAAAGCATTCCGGATGCCACTGCACGGCCCAGACAAAGGGCTGCGCAGGCATATACGCCGCTTCCACAATGCCGTCCGGCGCTTCCGCCATGACCGAAAGCGGCGGCGCCAGTTCCCGGACCGCCTGATGATGGCAGCTGTTGACCCATATTTCCGTCTCCCCCGCCAGGACCTGCAGCGGGCTTCCCGCTTTCAGATACACCGCATGGCAGGGCACATCATAGGGCGGCTTCTGGCTGTGACAGACCTGGGACGGATGCTGGGCGGGCAGGTCCTGATACAGCGTGCCCCCGAGGCACGCGTTCATCAGCTGAATGCCGCGGCATATGCCGAGCACCGGCATATGCCGCTCCAGGGCCAGGGTCAGCATGCACCTTTCCATAATGTCCCGTCTTTCGCACAGCTCCAGGGGCACCTGCATCCTTGTCTGGCCGTACACCTCAGGCGCCACATCCTGTCCGCCGGTCAGCAATATCCCGTCCAGGCCGTCCATGAGCTCCCGGATCTCCGCTTCATCCTCCGTCAGCGGGAGCATGACCGGAAGACCGCCTGCCCTGCGTATGCCGTCCATATACCCCGGAAGCATCCACAGACTGTCCTTTTCCTCATCCCACAACGGGACCACACCGATCCACGGCTTCACGCATTCCCTCTCCCTTCCTGAAAGAACAGAAGCGCCCGGGCAAATTCCTGGACGCTTTCTGAACCCCTTTTATTCTTCGGTTTTCAGCTTTTCCGTTTTTTTCCGCTTTTTGGGCGAATTCTCAGGCACCGTTTCTGCCACCGGCAGTGCCGCGGGCTCGTGCTGCACATTCCGGCCCTTGACCTCATCGCCGTCCAGGTACAGCTCCACCTGATCGCCCAGGCGGATATGTCCCATGAGCACTTCCTCTGACAGCATGTCCTCCACGGTGCGCTGGATCAGGCGGCGCAGCGGTCTTGCCCCGTAGCGGGGATCGTATCCGCGCTCCGCCAGGTTCTTCACCACGGCATCTTCCCACACAAGGTCCACGCCGCGCTCCTTGAGAAGCGTGCGCACCTGACCCAGCATGAGGCCGGCGATCTTCTCGATATCCTTCTCGTCCAGGGAATGGAACACAATGATCTCATCCAGACGGTTCAGGAACTCGGGCCGGAAGGATTCCTTGATCTCGCGCATCACGGTATCCTTCATTTCCTCATAGGAATGCACATCCGTCATGGCGCGGGAACCGAAGCCCATGGACCGGCTGGACCCAATTTCATGGGCGCCGGCATTGCTGGTCATGACCACAATGGTGTTCTTGAAGCTCACCGTGCGGCCCGTATTGTCCGTCAGACGCCCGTCCTCCAGGATCTGCAGCAGGATATTGAACACATCCGGGTGCGCCTTTTCGATCTCGTCCAGGAGCACCACGCTGTAGGGCTTGCGCCGCACCGCCTCGGTAAGCTGGCCGCCTTCCTCATAGCCCACATAGCCGGGAGCCGCGCCGACGAGCCGTGAGGTGGTGAACTTCTCCATGTATTCGCTCATGTCCACGCGGATCACCGCGTTTTCATCGCCGAACATGGCTTCGCCCAGCGCCTTGCACAGTTCCGTCTTGCCAACGCCTGTGGGGCCGAGGAACAGGAAGGAGCCGATGGGGCGCCTGGGATCCTTGAGTCCGGCACGTGCCCGGCGGATGGAACGGGCAATGGCCTTCACGGCCTCTTCCTGCCCGATCACGCGCTTGTGCAGCGTTTCCTCCAGCTGCATCAGGCGCTCGGCTTCCGTCTGCGTCATGCGCTGTACGGGCACGCCGGTCCAGCTTGCCACAATCTGGGCCACGTCCTCCTCGTCCACCACATCCCGGGCTTCCGCCTGCTTCATGCTCCACTCACGCTTGCGCGCTTCCATTTCCTGCCTGAGGCACCGCTCCTGGTCACGCAGTTCCGCCGCGCGCTCAAAGGCCTGGTGCACCACGGCTTCCTTCTTCTCCTCCTGGAGTTCCGCCAGCCTCAGTTCCTGGGCCTTCATGTCCGGCGGCGCGGAGTATGTCTGGATCCGTACCCGGGAGCAGGCTTCGTCCATGAGGTCAATGGCCTTGTCCGGAAGGAAGCGGTCCGAGATATACCGGTCCGAGAGGAACACGGCGCTCTGAATGGCTTCATCCGTGATATGCACATGATGGTGCTGTTCATACTTTTCCCGGATGCCGAAGAGGATTTCCTCCGTTTCCGCAATGGAGGGCTCCCCGACCTGCACCGGCTGGAAGCGGCGTTCCAATGCCGCATCCTTTTCAATGTGCTTGCGGTACTCGTTGAGCGTGGTGGCGCCGATGCACTGGATTTCTCCTCTTGCCAGGGCGGGCTTGAGAATATTGGCCGCGTCCAGACTGCCTTCCGCGGCGCCGGCGCCCACGATGGTGTGCATCTCATCGATGAACAGGATCACGTTGCCGGCCTTCTTGATCTCCGACATGCACTTCTTCAGGCGTTCCTCAAACTCGCCGCGGTACTTGCTGCCGGCCACCATGGACCCGATGTCCAGGGACAGAATCCGGCGTCCCGTGAGCATGTCCGGCACCCTGCCCTGCACAATGCGCTCCGCCAGGCCTTCCACCACGGCGCTCTTGCCCACGCCGGGCTCGCCGATAAGCACCGGGTTGTTCTTGGTGCGGCGGATCATGATCTGGATCAGGCGCTGGATTTCCGTATCCCGGCCGATCACCGGATCCAGTTCCCCGTCCTGGGCCGCTCGGGTCAGGTCGCGGGAGTACCTGGAGAGCGTCTGCATGCCGCCCGGACCCTCGCTTTCCGGTTCCCCGGGCTGTCCCGGACCGCCGGGACCCGCATTTGCCATGTCCCCGCCCGGGCCTGGAGGCTCCTGGCGCAGCATTTCCGCCGCCTGCTCAATGGCACGCGCCACATTGATGCCCGCGTCCTTCAGGATCTGGGCCGCCAGTCCGATGCGCTCCCGGAGCAATCCGATCCACAGAAGCTCCGGGCTTACATACCCGAGCCCCGAGCGGTGGGCTTCCATGACCGCGATATCCAGTATCCGCTTGACCCGCGGGGAAACGCTCACCTGTCCCGGAGGCGGTGTCAGCCCGGGCTCGCTGCTCATCTGCTTTTCCACCGCAGCCCTTGCCTGCTCATAGGTCAGGGCGCGGTCAATCTCTTCGGGCCTGCGGTCGTCCTCCGCCAGAAGCCCCAGCAGAAGATGCTCCGTGCCCATATTCCTGGCGCGCATGTCCGTCACTTCCCGGCTGGCCGCCGAGAACACACGCTGCGCGCGTTCATTGAATCGTCCAAAAACCGCCATAGCAAATCTCCATATGCATTATTGCACGCCGCGTTTTTTCACGGCGGTGGACAGGATCTGCCGGATCCGGGTCGCCCGGATCTCGTTGAGGGCACTGCCCTCCAGGTCCTGTTCCATATAGGCGCGCAGATGCGCATCCAGTACCTGGTCCAGCATATCGTCCAGGTCCGAGGGCAGGATCTTCACCAGTCCCTGCACCGCGCCCACGCGCAGACTGGACCAGAGACGGAAGAACTCGGTCTGCGGCATCAGCCGCGCGCCGGACATGATGCCCATGGCCCGGTATACCGTGTCCTCCATCAGCGCACGCTTCTGTTCAAACGCCTTCTCGCGCAGCGCGCGCTCCATGTCCGTCAGCTGATGGCCCACGGCCAGGGTATTGTTGATGATCTCCTGTTCGGTTCTGCCCAGGGTCACCTGATTGCTGATCTGATAAATGCAGCCCAGCGCATCAGAGCCCTCGCCGTACACACCGCGGATGGTAAGACCCACCTTGGCCACGGTCTGGCCCACGGTGCCCATCTGCTTGTACTGGGTCAGCATGGGCAGATGCAGGAGCAGCGAGGCGCGCATGCCCGTGCCCGTGTTGATGGGCAGGGCCGTCAGATACCCCAGCTGCTCGTCAAAGGCGAACTCCACCTGCCGGGAGAGCGCGTCATCCACGTAGAAGCATTTTTCCGCGGCCTCCTGCAGCGCCATGCCGGGCATGATGGCCTGGATCCTGAGGTGATCCTCCTCATTCATCATGATGGAAACGGATTCCTTCCGGTTCAGGAGCACGGCCGCGATGCCAGCCCGGGACAGAAGGTCCCGGCTGATCAGATGGCTTTCCACCAGCACATCCCGCTGGTTTCCCGTCATTTCGCCCAGCCGGATCAGGTCATACTCGTCCGCGATGCCGGAGAGCATGACCGCGTTGTTGGTGCGGGCGATCAGGCTGTCCGCCTGCTCCGGCTGCTTGCTCAGATCAAAGGGCAGGTCCGGATAGTTTCTGGCCAGCCGCACACGGCTGGACATAATGGAAGGATAACTGGAACTCATATCAGAGCTGCCCCTCCTTTGAAGACAGGGCCTTGAGCTGATCCCGGATCTTGGCCGCGGTCTCAAAGTCCTCCAGGGAAACGGCCTGTTCCATCTTCCGCGTCAGGTCCTCCTGCAGCGTCCGGGAGCGCTGGGCGTCCTCGGAATGCAGGGGCCTTCTGCCCACGTGCTGCAGACGTCCATGCATCTGCTGCAGCATGGGCTGGATTTCCTCCCGGAAGGCGGAATAGCAGTCCGGACAGCCCAGATGACCGTTCTTCATGAAATCTGCCAGCGTAGTGCCGCAGGTGGAGCAGGTCACGGACCTGCGCTGCTCGGACAGCTGGGTGGTCTCTTCCTTCTTTTCCTTCTTCTCGCCGCTGGTAATGGCGGAGAATATGGAGGAAAGCAGATCCCGGATCTGGGTGCCGGAAATGCCCATGTCCCACTTGGACATGCACTCGGCGCACAGATGCTTCATTTTTGTTTCTTCGCCCGAGACGACCGATACGGCAAAGGTCGCTTCACGGGTTCCGCATTCTTCACACAACATCTTCGTTCTCCTCGCTCCGGCCGCCCGCTTCCTTGACCGGCGCCGGTTTCCGGTTCCTGGCCGCGGAAGCGATCATGGCCTTGAGTATCTTGGCCCTCAGCGCGTTCTTCATAGTGTCCGGCATGGGCACGGAAAGCGCCTGGGCCGAAATGGCCGAACGCATCATATCCCCGTCTGCCTTGCTGATCAGCTCCTCCGCCTCCAGCTGGCCGATCAGTTTTCCGGCCTCAAGCTCCCCGATGGCATTGCCGATCCGCTCGCTCATCAGGTAGTTGAAGGTGGAACCGGAACGCACCACCCGGACAATCCGGATGTATCCGCCCCCGCCGCGCCTTGACTCTATGACATATCCGTCATCCAGGGTAAAACGCGTGGCGAGCACGTAATTGATCTGACTCGGAGCACAGTTGAAGTACTCCGCCAGCTCGTTGCGCTTCAGCTCAACCTCTGGCTCCTCCTGACTCAGCATCGTTTTGATAAACGTTTCAATGCTGTCACTTAGACGCATATTCATCCCTCGATTCCAGGTCGCTGACTTTCTTTGACCTAAGTCCTATTATACACCAGAGACGTCAAAAATCAAGTAAGCCGGCCGCTTCCGGGAAATTGACGCCGGTCCGGCAATTGCCTACAATACAGGGGATACTGCATCTCATTTCGGGAGGATTTCCCTATGAACGATACCCCCAGGAGCCGGATTCTGCTCAGGCTCTTTACCACCATGTTCACCATCAGCGCCTTCACCTTCGGCGGCGGCTTTGTCATTGTCACCTTCATGAAGCGCCGGTTTGTAGACGAGCTACACTGGCTGGATGAAGAGGAAATGCTGGACATGACCGCCCTCGCCCAGTCCTGTCCCGGCGCCATCGCCGTCAACGCCGCCATTCTGGTGGGCCGCAAGATGGCCGGCACGGCGGGCATGGCCTGTGCCGTCGCCGGCACCGTGCTCCCGCCGCTGATCATCATCTCCGTGATCTCCCTGTTCTATGCCGCCTTTTCCTCCAGCACCCTGGTGCGCTGGGTGCTTCAGGGCATGCAGTGCGGTGTGGCCATGATCATCCTTGACGCCGCGCTGAACCTGGGCATGAAGGTCCTGAAGCAGCGCAGATGGATCCATCCCGTCATCATGGCCTCGGCCTTTGTGTGCACCTTTTTTCTGCATATCAATGTTGTGCTGATCCTTCTGGCCTCCGCCCTGATCGGCGTTGGCTTCGCGCTTTCCGCCCGGAAGGGAGGCGAAAAGGTATGACGCTTCTTCAGCTGTTCCTGTCCTTTGTGCAGATCGGACTGTTCTCCGTGGGCGGCGGCTATGCCGCCATCCCGCTGATCCGCCAGCAGGTGGTGGAAGTGCACGCCTGGCTCACGCCCCAGACCTTCCTGGACCTGACCACTATCGCGGAAATGACGCCCGGGCCCATTGCCATCAACGCGGCCACGTTCGTGGGCCTGCACATTGCCGGCATGCCCGGCGCGCTCACGGCCACCTTTGCCTGCATCCTGCCTTCCCTGATCATTGTGTCCCTGATCTCCTGGTTCTATACCCGCTACCGCACCCTGTCCCTGCTCCAGGAAACCCTGTCCATGATGCGCGCCTGCGTGGTGGCGCTCATCGCCTCCGCCGGTCTTACCATGCTCATGGACGTGTCCGGACTGCCCGAAGCGCCGTTCTTGCCGGGGCTGCTGCTGTCGCTCGGCGCGTTTGCGCTGCTGCGGGCCGTCAAGCTCAGTCCGATCCTGGTGCTGCTCATCTGCGGCGCGGCAGGCGCCTTGCTCGGCATGGCCGGTGTGTTCTGAAAAATTCCTGTAATCCAAAGAAGCTGCGCAAGGCCGCGGGGAGTCAGTCACTCTCCGGGGCCTGCGCAGCTTCTTTTCAGGTGTCCTCAGGCTTTGGATTCGCAGTACATGCACCGGTACACGCGTTTTTTCCGGTCACTGAGCAGGAATACCTGCTCCAGTCCCTGCTCAATGGTGGTGATGCACCTGGGGTTCCGGCAGCGGATGACCCCGGTCAGGCGCTCCGGAAGCGAGGGATAGATCTTGCGCGTCAGTTCGTCATGCTCAATGATATTCACCGTGCAGCCGGGGGCCAGATACCCCAGGATATCCCAGTCCAGATTCAGCTGCTCATCGATCTTGATGATGTCCTTCTTCCCCAGCTTGGAGCTGGACACATTGCGCAGAACGGCCACGGAGCACTCGGTGTTTTCCAGTTCCAGATAGCGGTACAGCTCCATGCTTCTGCCGGCCGGGATATGGTCAATGACAATCCCGTTGTGAATGGAATCAATGGTCACGGCTTGTTCACCTCCAGAAGCTTCATGATCAGGGCCATGCGGATATACTTGCCGCACAGTGCCTGCCGGAAATAGCAGGCCCGGGGATCGTCGTCCACTTCCACCGCGATCTCATTGACCCTGGGCAATGGATGCAGGATGGACAGGTCACTCCTGGCACTGCGCAGCTTTTCCGCGTTCAGGATATAGCTGTCCTTGAGGCGCAGGTATTCTTCCTCGCTGAAGAAGCGCTCGCGCTGCACTCTTGTCATGTACAGAATGTCCAGCTCCCCGATCACGCTCTCCAGGTCTGTGGTCTGGCTGTAGGGAATGCGCCTTGCCTTGATCACATCCTTGACGTAGCTGGGCACTTTCAGCTCTTCCGGGGAGATGAGCACGAACCGGATGTTTTCATACCTTGCCATGGCCTGGATCAGGCTGTGCACCGTGCGCCCGAACTTGAGGTCGCCGCACAGGCCGATGGTCATATTGCCGAGCCTTCCCTTTTCCCGGTAAATGGTCAGAAGGTCCGTCAGCGTCTGGGTGGGATGATTGTGTCCGCCGTCGCCCGCGTTGATCACCGGCACCGTGGATTTGAGGGATGCCACCATAGGCGCGCCTTCCTTGAAGTGCCGCATGGCGATGATGTCTGCGTAGCAGCCCACGGTGCGCACGGTGTCCGACACACTCTCGCCCTTGGCCGCCGAGGAATTGGAGGCGTCCGAGAACCCGATGCAGTGGCCGCCCAGCTCATACATGGCGCTCTCAAAGCTCAGGCGCGTGCGCGTGCTCGGCTCAAAGAACAGGGTGGCCAGCTTCTTGCCGTCACAGACATGCGCGTACTTTTCCGGACACTCCATGATATCCGATGCCGTCCGGATCAGTTCGTCGATCTCTTCCCGGGACAGGTCCAGAATATCAATCAGATGTCTCATTGTGCGCCTCCCATCCAGCTCTCGTCGGAGGGATTGTCGCGGAAGCGGCGCAGGCGCGCGATGTCCTCGCTGCGGATATAGCCTTCCTCCGCCGCCGCGTCGCACATGGCGTCAAAGTCAGTGAGGGACACGTTCCGGACATTGGCCGCTTCCAGGCGCTCCAGGCCCTTCTTCATGCCGTAGGTGAAGATGCTGGCAATGCCCAGCACTTCCGCGCCGGCTTCCCGCAGAACGTCCACCACTTCCAGCACGCTTCCGCCGGTGGAGATCAGGTCCTCCACCACCACGACCTTCTGGCCCTTTTCCAGGCGGCCCTCAATCTGGTTCTTGCGTCCATGGTCCTTGGCACCGGAGCGCACGTAGCCCATGGGCATGTTCAGCATATGCGCCACGATGGCGGCGTGCGGAATGCCCGCGGTGGAAGTACCCATGAGCACTTCAGCCTCGGGGTACTGCTCGCGGATCACGTCGCACAGGCCCTTTTCGATCTTCGTGCGCACGTCCGGGCTGGTCAGGGTCAGACGGTTGTCGCAGTAAATGGGGCTGTGGATTCCGCTGGCCCAGGTGAAGGGCTCATCCGGGCGGAAGATCACGGCCTTGATGCTCAGTAGTGACTTGGCAATTTCACGCTTCATAGATGCTGCTCCTTTCTGCTTATCCCAGGAATTCGTCAAGCGCACGGCGGTAGGCGGACACCGGATCCGGATCCGCGGTGATGGGCCGGCCCATCACGATATAGTCAGAGCCCAGCTGCCGGGCCTTTTCCGGCGTGGTCACGCGGGCCTGATCGCCCACGTCACCGCCGGCAAAGCGCACGCCGGGGGTCACGGTCAGGAACCCGCTGCCGCATTTGGCGTGCACGTCACCGGCTTCCAGGGGCGAGCAGACCACGCCGTCCAGGCCCGCAGTCTTCGCGTTCCCGGCCCAGTGCATGACCACGTCCTTCAGCGGACGCTCGATCAGAAGATCGCGGCGCATAATGTCCTCGGAGGTGGAGGTCAGCATGGTCACGGCGATCAGCAGCGGCCGCGTGCCGTCCGGCCGGGTCAGGCCCTTCACGGCGGCTTCCATCATGGGGATGGTGCCGGACGCATGCAGGTTTGTCATGTCCACGTCCAGGGAAGAGAGCACGGACATGGCACGGGAAACGGTATTGGGAATGTCGCACAGCTTCAGGTCCAGGAAAATCTTGTGTCCCCTCGCCTTGATCTCCCGCACGATCTGCGGGCCGCAGGCATAGAACAGCTCCATGCCGATCTTCACATAGGGCTTTTCTCCGGAAAAGCGGTCCAGAAACCGGAACGTATCCTCCGCCGAGGGAAAGTCACAGGCTACAATGACGTCCTTGCTCATACGTGTGCACCTCCGATGATTTCGTCGAGTCGGTCAATATGCAGACGCTGCATGACCTTTGGCAGATTTTCCAGGATCTCCATGCAGCACATGGGGTTTACAAGGTTCGCGGTGCCGATCTCCACGGCTGTGGCACCGGCCAGCATCATTTCAATGACGTCCTCCGCCGTGGACACGCCGCCCATGCCGATGATGGGGATGTGCACGCTGCGGTACACCTGATGCACCATGCGCAGGGCCACCGGGAACACGCAGGGCCCGGACACGCCGCCGTACACGTTCTGGAGCACGGGCTTTCTGGTCTTCAGATCAATGCGCATGCCCAGCAGCGTGTTGATGAGGCTCAGGCCGTCCGCCCCGGCTTCCTCGCAGGCACACGCGATGTCCACAATGCTTGTGACATTGGGCGAGAGTTTGATGTACACCGGCTTGTCCGAGACCGCCTTCACGGCCCGGGTCACGGACGCGGCCGCTTCCGGGGACGTGCCGAACGCCATGCCGCCGCCGTGCACATTGGGACAGGAAATATTGATCTCCAGAAGCCCCACCTGCTCCTCCCGGCTCAAGAGCCGGGCGCAGTCCACATACTCCTCCAGGGAGAACCCGGAGATGTTCGCGATCACTTTCTTTTGAAAGCACTTTTTCAGCTTCGGCAGCTCATCCCGGATCACGCTTTCCACGCCCGGGTTCTGAAGGCCCACCGAGTTCAGCATGCCCTTTTCGCATTCGGCGATCCGGGGCAGCGGATTCCCGTACCTCGGCTCCCGGGTGGTTCCCTTGAAGGAAAAGCTGCCCAGGCGGTTGATGTCATAGATCTCCGCCCATTCCCAGCCGTATCCGAACACGCCGCTGGCGGGGATCAGGGGATTGTCCAGCTTCCAGCCGGACAGGTTCACACTCAGGTCCAAAGGATCTCCTCCTTCCGGAACACCGGGCCCTCCCGGCATACGCGCCGTGACCCGTTTCTGGTCATCATGCTGCAGCCCATGCAGGCGCCGAACCCGCATCCCATTCTGGCCTCAAAGCTGTACTCCCCGTCCGTATTCGAGGCGTCATACACGGCCCGGAGCATGGGCAGCGGCCCGCAGGCATAGGTATACGTGTATGCCCGGTCCATGCCGGCGGTCACAAAGCCCTTCGTGCCATAGCTTCCGTCCGCGGTGCAGACAAGTACCTTACAGCCCAGGTCCCGGAACGCGTCCTCATAGAACATTTCCGAGGCCGTGTTGAACCCCAGGCACACCTGTACGTCCTTTCCCTGTTCCCGGAGGCACTTTGCCAGTAAATACAGGGGCGGAACCCCGATGCCGCCGCCGAGCAGCAGCGGACTTTCGCCGGACATATCCGGGTCAAACCCGTTCCCGAGCCCGGTCAGCAGATCCAGGTGTGTCCCGTCAGGGAGCGTGGACATGATGTCCGTGCCCCGGCCCACCACGCGGTATGTAATCACCAGTTCCTGCTCACGCAGGTCGCACACGGAAATGGGGCGCCGGAGCGTGCAGCCCGGCACGGCAATGTTCACGAACTGGCCGGGACGTACAATGGCCGAAGTGTCGCCCTGCAGATGCATTTCATACACACCGGGGGCAAGCACTTTCTGGCCCATGATCTCAAACGTTTTCTGCTGCATCCTGTCCTCCTTACCGCTCGTCGATGGTGGATACGGTGAGCGTGGTCTCCTCCAGCACGTCCAGCAGCACGCGCACCGTGTCCAGCGCGGTGAACACCGTCACATTGTTCTCGGACGCGCAGCGCCGGATCTCATAGCCGTCGGACACCTCGCTGGAGCTGTCGTATTCCCGGGTATTGATGACATAGGTGACATAGCCCTTGCGGATGGACTCGAGAATCTCATCACTGCCGTCGGAGAGCTTGCGGCGCGTCCTGGTGCGGATGCCGTGCTCCTTGAGGTAATTGGCGGTTCCGCGGGTGGCCTCGATATTGAAGCCCATCTGGTAGAACCGGCGGATCAGCGGCAGGGCTTCCTCCTTGTCGCCGTCAGCGATGGTCACAAGGATGGTGCCGTAATTGAGCAGCTTCATGCCGGAAGCCGTCAGTGCCTTGTACAGCGCGCGGGTCAGGCTGGCGTCATACCCGATGGCCTCGCCGGTGGACTTCATTTCCGGCGAGAGGTAGGAGTCCATGCCGGAGAGCTTGGAGAAGGAGAAGGCAGGCACCTTGACATACCAGCGCTTCTGCTCGTCCGGGTAGATGCTGAATATGCCCTGCTCCTTGAGGCTCTTGCCCAGGATCACCATGGTGCCGATGTCCGCCAGCTGCCAGCCGGTGGACTTGGACAGGAAGGGCACGGTGCGTGAGGACCTGGGGTTCACCTCAATGACATACACGTCCTCATTGCGGTCCACAATAAACTGGATATTGAACAGGCCGCGGATGCCGATGCCCAGGCCCAGCTTGCGGGTATACTCGAGAATGGTGCCCTTCACCTTCGGGGATACCGAGAAGGTGGGGTACACGCTGATGGAGTCGCCGGAATGGATGCCGGTGCGCTCCACCAGTTCCATGATGCCGGGCACGAACACGTCGGAGCCGTCGCAGACCGCGTCCACTTCCAGTTCCTTGCCGGAAATGTACTTGTCCACCAGCACCGGCTGGTCCTCATTGATGGCCACGGCCTTCTGCAGGTAGGAGCGCAGCGCGGCCTCGCCGGCCACGATCTGCATGGCGCGCCCGCCCAGCACATAGCTGGGCCGCACCAGCACCGGGTATCCGATTTCGCTGGCTACACGCACGCCCTCGTCCACGCTGGTCACGGCCTGGCCCTGGGGCTGGGGAATGCCCAGGCTCAGGAGCACCTGTTCAAAGGCGTCCCGGTTTTCGGCCTTTTCAATGGCGGCAAGGTCCGTGCCGATGATGCGCACGCCGCGCCGGGTCAGCGGGCCGGCCAGGTTGATGGCGGTCTGTCCGCCCAGGGACGCGATGACGCCCTCGGGCTTTTCCATTTCCAGAATATTGATCACGTCTTCCGGGGTCAGGGGCTCGAAGTAGAGCTTGTCCGCGGTGGTGTAGTCGGTGGACACGGTCTCCGGGTTGTTGTTGATGATAATGGCTTCATACCCGGCTTCCCGGATGGTCTTCACCGCGTGCACGGTGGAATAGTCGAACTCCACACCCTGGCCGATGCGGATCGGGCCGGAGCCCAGCACCACGATCTTGCGGCGGTCTGAGATGACGGACTCGTTCTCCGTCTCATAGGTGGAATAGAAGTACGGGATATAGGAGTCAAACTCGCTGGCGCAGGAGTCGATCATCTTGTAGACCGGGAAAAGCCCGAGTTCCCGGCGCATGCCGAACACTTCCTCCTCCGTGGTGCCCCAGAGCCTGGCGATGGCGGTGTCCGCGAACCCGGCGCGCTTGGCGCTGCGCAATATGTCCGCGTCCATGGGATGCGCCGTAATTTCCCTTTCCAGGGCCATGATGTTGCGCACCTTGTCCAGGAAGAACATGTCGATCTGGGTCTTGCCCGCAATGGTGCCCGCGTCCGTGCCCCGGCGGATAAGCTCCGCGATGGCGAAGATCCGGTCATCCGTGCCCAGGCTCACATAGTCCAGAAGCTCCTGGGTGGGCACGGACACAAACTTCTTCATGTACAGATGATCCACGCCGATTTCCAGGGAGCGCACGGCCTTGAGCAGGCTCTCCTCCATGGTGCGGCCCACGGCCATGACCTCGCCGGTGGCCTTCATCTGGGTGGACAGGCGGTTGGACGCGTTGGCGAACTTGTCAAAGGGGAAGCGCGCCATCTTGGTCACCACATAGTCCAGGGCCGGCTCAAAGCAGGCGGGCGTATTGGCCAGCTGAATCTCGTCCAGTGTCATGCCGGCCGCGATCTTCGCGCTCACCCGGGCAATGGGATATCCGCTGGCCTTGCTGGCCAGGGCGGAGGAACGGGACACGCGCGGATTGACCTCGATCAGGTAGTAGCGGAAGGATTCCGGGTCCAGGGCGAACTGCACGTTGCACCCGCCCTCGATCTTCAGCTCACGGATGATCTTCAGCGCGCTGTCACGCAGCAGATGATATTCCTTGTTGGTCAGCGTCTGGCTGGGCGCCACCACAATGGAGTCGCCGGTATGGATGCCCACGGGGTCCAGGTTCTCCATGTTGCAGATCACGATGGCGGTGTCATTGTGGTCGCGCATGACCTCGTACTCGATTTCCTTGTAGCCCCGGATGCTCTTCTCCACCAGCA
>CACYNZ010000034.1 GCA_902775835.1 uncultured Eubacteriales bacterium
ACAGAAGTTTTTTCGGATCCCCGCCCATGGGGATCAGCACAAAGACGGTCACGAAAAAGGTCATGACCAGCATGCAGGTGCTTACATACCGAAGTGCCGCCGTCCACATGTGCCCGCCCACCAGCACGAGAAGCAGGGTGGACACGGCCGTGATCAGATTGGACAGCTGCGTGTAGAACGCCAGGGCTGCCCACTTCCGCTGCGGCAGACTCAGCGACAGGCCGCGCACCTCCAGCAGCAGGACCAGCAGGCAGAGAAGGCGGGGAACCATGCCTTACCCTCCTTTATGCACAGAGTCTGTTCAGTGCGATATCAGTTTTCGGCAAACCAGGAGCGGATCTCCTGCATTCTTTCCACCTGCTTTACGCCGAAGGGACAGCGGCTGTCGCAGTGACCGCATCCCACACAGTCCGCGGCATTTTTGTCCAGCTGCCGGTAATGCTCCGCGGCCATGGCGTCTCCCAGGCGCGCCAAGTCATAGAACTTGTTGATCATGCCGATATCCAGGCCTGCTGGACAGGGCCGGCAGTGATTGCAGTACACGCAAATGCCCGCGGCCTCCCGGGGCGTCACCCCGCCGAGAACGCTGTAATCCCTTTCCGCATCGGATGCCTGCTCATACCTGAGAATTTCCTTCACGTCCTGCTCATTGCGCACGCCCGGCAGCACCGTCAGCACGCCCGGCCTGTCCAGGGCGTACTGTATGCACTGGAAGCGCGTCATCGCCATGCCGAAGGGCGAGCGGGATTTGTCCAGAAGCTGGCCGCCGGAAAAGGGCTTCATCACGGAAATCCCGATGCCTTCCCTTTCACAGCGGGTATACAGGGCCTGCCGCTCTTCCACGCTGCCATGGGCATACTCGCCATGCGAATAATCGTATCCGGGATTGACGGAGAACATGAGCATGTCCACAAGGCCCGTGTCCAGAATACGCTCAATCACGTCCGGCGTGTGCGACGAAAGCCCGATATGCCGGACCACGCCGGCACGCTTCATGTCCTCCAGGTACCGGAGCACACCGTTTTTCTGATACGTCTCCCAGTCCGAGTGTTCGTCCTGACAGTGGATGAACCCGAAATCCACATAGTCCGTTTTCAGGCTCTGGAGCTGGTACTCCACAGACGCCCGCACCCGGTCCGCTTCCAGGGACCAGCCATAGGCGCCCTGCGTATAGTCCGCCCCGAAATGCACCTGATACTGCACCTTTTCCCGGTCCGCGGCAAAGGCTTCCCCGAACACGGGAAACATGGACGCATCACTGGTGGCAAGGTCATAATAGTTGATGCCGCCCTCCAGCGCTGTGCGCAGTGCCCGGACGCCTTCTTCCATGCCCGCCTCCCATAAGGCGGCTGTGCCCAGTCCGATCTCCGAAATCCGGCTTCCTGTGCGCCGGTTGATCCTGTACTTCATATCCGATCCCATCTCCTTGCCCGCTGCCGGTAACGCGTGGGGGTCAGGCCCTCAAACCGCTTGAAGAACCGGCAGAAATAAAACTGATCGCAGAACCCGAGCTGATCCGAAATCTCCCCCACCTGCATGTCCGTGCTGAGCAGGAGACTGGCCGCGTGCCGGTACACCTGCGTATCCAGATACGCACCCATGGGGATGCCCGTGTCCACCTGAAAATGCTTGCGCAGCGTGGACGGGGATACCTTCAGCTGCCCGGCAATCCCGGACACGGTCATGCGGATGCTGGGCTCTGCATGAATCTTTTCCAGGGCCATCCTGGTCAGGGCGCTGTAGGCGGCACGTTCCCTTTCCATGGACCTGCTCTCGTCCGCCGACAGCATGCTGAGGTCGGAATACAGCCACAGCCGCAGCTTTGCGGCCTTTGCCGTTTCCTGCGCACGGTACCAGTCCGCCATGTCAATAACCCTCGGACCTACGTCCAGGAACCGGAGTTCATCGGCAAGGACAAAAAATGAGTCGCCTTCCTCCCCGTGCACGGCAAACTGAAAATAGAGAATCTCGCATGCATCCTCCGTCTCAAACCGGCTCACCGCGCCCATGGGGATCAGCGCGGCATTCCCGGCATGCACGCTCCATTTCCGGCCCATGCATTCCATGCGCCCGCTTCCCGTGACCACATAGCAGATCAGGCAGTCGCCATAGGGGTTCACCCCGCTCAGGCCCTTTTCCGGAAAACTGCAGATCCCACTTGACTTCCATTCCACACTGAACTGATTCATCCGACGATCAATCCAGTCATTATGATAGTTTTTTGCTTCCATAAGCGGACAAAATCTCCATATTATCGGCCAAAAAATGACTTTATTTACCACCACGCCCGCATTATACTGGGTAACGCTATGGTTTTCAAGGTTTCCTGATCTGCCTTGTACAAAACCGCCCGTGGTTCTAATTTCATCACTATACTATTTCCGGAAGGAAAGGGATTTCATGAATCGACACGCTACCCGGCGCATCTTTCTTGCCATTGTCGCCCTGGCCATGATCGCCTCGCTGTTTCTCCCTGCCGCGAAGCTGTACGTGCACAGTCAGCTGGGCGGGGAAACCGCGGCCCTCTTCCCGGAGCACACCTCTGCATGGCAGATGGCGTTTGCTCCGCACAGCGGGCTTCCGGCTGATGCGATCCCCGCTCTGGGCCTTGTCACCTATTCCGCTGTCTATCAGGTGATCGCAGCGGTACTGCTGGTGCTCTCCGCCGGTACCATTGCGCTGGGCGGACGCAAGCAGACGATCGCCGGCCTCATACTGGCCGCGCTTTCCGTTCCGTTCAGCGGAGCGTTTGTGCTGCAGCTGACCAATCTCTCCTCATCGCTTCTGTTCCGGCTGCTGATCACGCCGCAGATCGCCATCTATCTTCCCCTGGCGGGCGCGGTTGTCCTGATGCTCACCGCGGTCGTGTCCCTGCACGGATCCAAGGCGGAGCGGGAAGCCGAGGGCTACAAGAAGGCGCCTTCGCTTCTGTCGGAAAAGCAGTGGCGTCTGCTCTGCGCCGTGCTTGCCCTCCTGTCCGCGCTTGTCATGCTGCTTCCGGTGTATTCCATTTCCGTACCGGAAACCGTCACCGGCTCCCCGGCGGACGCCGCCGCGCTGAACCGGAATGTTTCCATGCTCGAGGCGGGCCTCGGCCGTGACAGCATGCTCAGCGCTCTTAAGGCCGAAGGCAGTTTCCAGGATGTCATTACCGGCGATATCGGCGCGCTGGAGCCTTTCTCCGCCGACGCCAACAATATCCGCGGTATTTTCCTGATCGGCCAGTCCTCCTCCACCCAGACCATGAACATCGCCGTGATCGCCGGTCTGGTGCTCCTGGTGCTTGCCGGCGTGCTCGCCCTGATCCCCGGCGTGGACAAGTGGTTCCCCACAGTTCTGGCCACCCTTGGCACCATTGCCGCCGGGTCCGCCATTCTGGGCGTCATGTCGGTGGGCGATCCTGACATGTACACGGGCGCTTCCCGCCAGATCCTGCATCTCGGTCTGGGTACGGTCACGCCCTGGGGCCTGTGCAGCGTCATGCTCGCGGCCTTCTCCGCCGTTTCCGGCATGCTGTGCATCCGCACCGCCAACGCCCCCTACTTTGTCAGCCCCATTCCGCAGAATCATCTTCTGCAGTTTGTAGCCGCCGTACTGGCCGTCATGGCCATCGCCTTCACCTTCCTGCCGGTGGGCACCGTGAATTTCTACACGCCCGGCAAGACAAAGGTGACCTCCAGCGTGGAGCTCACCGGTCTTCAGGCCATGAGCCTTCGGGCACCTGACAGCATGGCCGCGCCGACGAGCGGCAAAGGCAAAACCCTGTACAGCGAGGAGGCCGGCGAGGGCGAGCTGACCGCGTCCTCCGTGGCCGCCACCATGAACGGCATGGTCCGCAATCTCGGTCTTGTGACCTGGGCCGCCCTGATTCTTGCAGGCCTTGGCCTGATCCTGGTCTTCCTGCGCCAGCGCAGGGCTGCCGTGGCACTGTTCCTGGCCGCCTTTGTCCTGCGGGCACTGACCTGGCTGCTGCTTTCCACCTCCATGCCAAAAACCATCGGCACGGCGGGCGGCGCGCTCTGGCTGTACGTATCCATGCCGCTGCTGGTCTTCGCCGGGTTCTTCGCCAATTTCATGCACCTGGAAGAGCTGCCCAAGAAGTACAAGCTGTTCCTGATGATGCTGCCCTTCCTCATTGCCGTATTCCTCTTTGCCTACCTCCCGCTCTACGGCTGGAGCTACGCCTTCTACAACTACAAGTTCGGCGTGCCCCTCAGCGAGCAGGAATTCGTAGGCTTCAAGTGGTTCGGTGAAATGTGGACCAATCAGGCCAACCGTGAAAACATCGTGCGCGTGCTGAAGAACACCTTCGGCATGAGCGGACTGAACCTCGCCACGTCCTGGCTGCCCATGATCTTCGCCGTGTTCCTCAACGAAGTCACCAATACCCGGTTCAAGAAGGCCGTGCAGATCTTCACCACCCTGCCCAACTTCATCTCCTGGGCCCTGGTCTTCTCCTTCGCCCTGTGCCTCTTTGCCATGGACACCGGCATCTGGTCCAAGTTCATGCTGGGCATCGGCGCCATCAAGGAACCCGTGGTCTGGCTGAACTCCTCCGAGCATATATGGCTGAAGATGTGGGCCTGGAGCACCTGGAAAGGCCTGGGCTGGGGCGCCATCATGTACCTGGCCGCCATTGCCGGCATTCCCCAGGAACTGTACGAGGCCGCCAAGGTGGACGGCGCCAACCGCTGGCATCAGATGCGGTACATCACGCTGCCCTCCCTTCTGCCCACCTTCTTCGTGCTGCTGCTTCTGTCCATCTCGAACATCCTCAACAACGGCATGGATCAGTATCTGGTGTTCCAGAACCCCATGAACAAGCAGACCATTGAGGTGCTGGACCTGTACGTGTACAATATCACCATCGCCTCCAGAGGCACCACGCTTTATTCCTTTGCCACCGCCATCGGCATTCTCAAGACGATTGTCAGCGTCACGCTGCTGTTCTCCGCCAACTTTATTTCCAAAAAGCTGCGCGGCGAATCGATTGTGTAAGGAGGCGATCCCATGTCAAGAAAACAGAACGTTTCCACGCATGATCATCCGTCCCACGTCAAGCTGAGCCGGGGCGACATTGCCTTCAATATTGTCAATTACACCGTGTTCGCCCTGATCACCCTGGCCTGTCTGTTCCCCTTCTACTATCTGTTCATCAACACCATCTCCGACAACGAAATGGTGCGTCTTGGCCAGATCCAGCTCATTCCGAAGGGCATTCATTTCCAGAACTACGTGGAAGTCATGAAGATCGACGGCATTGTGGATGCCCTGTTCGTGTCCGTGGCCCGTACCGTGCTGGGCACCCTGTGGACCGTGGGCGGCTCCGCTTTCCTGGGCTATCTTGTCACCAAGCAGGAAATGTGGCTGCGCAAGCTCTGGTACCGTCTGATCATCATCACCATGTATTTCTCCGCCGGCCTGATTCCCTGGTACATGAACCTGCGCATGCTGGGCTTCCTGGACAATTTCTGGGTGTATGTCATTCCCGGTCTTGTGAGCCCCTACAACGTGATCCTGGTCAAGACGTTCATTGAAGGCCTTCCCCAGTCCCTGGAAGAGAGCGCCACGCTGGACGGCGCCGGGTACACGAAGGTGTTCTTCTCCGTCATCATGCCGCTGATCACGCCCATTCTGGCCACACTGTGCATCTTCTCCGCCGTGGGCCAGTGGAACTCCTTCACCGACACCATGATGCTCATGCCTTCCGGCAAGTATTACACGCTTCAGTTCCTGCTCTACAAGTACCAGAACGAAGCTTCCTCCCTGGCTGCGCTGGTGCGCAATACCCAGGATTCCTCGTCCCTGGCCAACCTGGCCACCAAGCAGACCGCGCTTTCCGTGCGCATGACGGTGGCCATGGTGGTTACCTTCCCCATTCTTCTGGTTTACCCCTTCTTCCAGCGCTATTTCGTCAAGGGCATCATGATCGGCGCGGTAAAGGGCTGAGTTTCGAGACAATACCGCGAAAGCGGATTGTTAAATACAAAGGAGGTACCCTCATGAAAAGACTCATTTCCTGTGTCCTTGCACTCGCAATGCTTCTGTCCATGCTGGTCATTCCGGCCATGGGTGAAGAAGTCTACCGCGAGCCCGTCACCCTGACCAAGTTCTCCGAGCTGGCCAACTACGCCGGTGAGCAGCAGGGCTGGTTTGCCAAGGAACTGAAGGATCGCTTCAATGTGACCCTCAAGTATGTTTCCACCAACGTGGACAACAATGCCTGGACGTCCGGTGTTTCCGCCGGTGAGCTGGGCGACATCATCTGCCTGGGCGACATGGGCGACCATTTCCTGGAAGCCCTGAAGGCCGACCTGATCCTTGACTGGGACGAAGTCGATCTCGAGCCCTACACCAACATCAACACCTATCTGAAGGATGCCATCCAGAAGACCAGCGACTTCGCAGCCGCCAACGGCTTCGACGGCACCTACGGCTTCAACTTCTCCGTGGCCATGGAAGACGGCGCCTGGGCCGAGCTGGTGGATCCCACCTATGCTCTTCAGGTCCGCTTTGACGCCTGGGAAAAGGCCGGCCGTCCCGAGCTGAAGAGCCTGGCTGACCTGCCCGCCTTCGCAAAGGCCCTGCAGGATGCCATGCCCGAAACCGCTTCCGGCGAGAAGATCTATGCCTACGGCGGATTCCCGGACTGGGAAGACGTCAAGATGAAGTTTGCCTATGACCTGCTCACCTACTATGGTTATGAAGAGTGGGACTTCATGGGCGTCAACTTCGCCACCCGCGACTATCAGGATCAGCTGCAGGAAGGCGGCCTGTACTATCAGGCTCTGAAGGCTGTCAACCAGATGTACCGCGACGGCACCTTCGATCCCGAATCCGTTTCCCAGAACTTCGACCTGTACAGCCAGAAGCTGTCCGGCGGCCGTTATCTCATCGCTCTGTGGGGCTGGATCATCGGCAACTACAACAGCGCTGAAAAGGCTGCCAACAAGGACGGTTTCGTGACCTTCATGTTCGAAGACTCCGCTCCTCTGATGCAGACCATCACCACCGCCGGCGGCAACCGCATGTGGGCTCTCGGCGCCAACACCAAGTATCCCGAGCGCTGCCTGGAGATCATTGACTGGCTGTGCTCCGAGGAAGGCATCATTGTGCAGAACTACGGCCCCAAGGGTCTGACCTGGGACTACAATGCTGAAGGCGTGCCTGAGATGACCGAATTCGGCTGGTCCTGCCAGGAAGACAAGGAAAACACCCAGATGCCCGCTGAGTACGGCGGCGGCACCTTCATGGACGGCGAGAGCAAGATCAACCATGAGACCATCAAGCTCGAGCAGATGATCCCTGGCAAGAACTACTCCTTCTCCTACAAGGGATGGCCCTGCTACGCAGAGCGCTATGCCACCAACCTCTCCAAGGCCTGGAGCGAAGAATATGCCAATGGCGCCACTTCCGGCGTGGAACTCTACCGCAACACCGGCAAGGTTTCCGTGAAGGATCCTGTGGCTTCCGCCTATGCCAAGGCTTCCCTGTCTGAGGACGGCCAGCAGAAGCGTGCCCAGTTTGCTCCGCTGATCAAGGAGTACAGCTGGAAGTGCGCCAACTCCGCCAATGACGAAGAGTTTGAGGCCAACTGGAAGTACATGGTCGAGACTGCCAAGAGCTATGGCTATGATGACGTGATGGCAGAATACATTGTCGATATCCAGAACTGCTTCGCAGCCATGGATGCCGCCCAGTAAGGATATTCCCGGCCGGTGCCTGAGGCGCCGGCCTTTTTTTGTGTCCGTTTTTCTTGCATTGCGCAGAAGCATTCCGTACAATAGACGGGAATAACCCTTTCCGAGGTGAAAGACCATGATGGATCCCGCAATGGAATGGCTGAACCAGTGCGTTCTTGCCGGCGTTACCGTATACGGTGTGCTTCCGCTGCCGCGCTTTCTTGAAATCTACAGCCGCAGCGCCTCCCATATTCCCTATTCCGAAGACGAAATGAACCGGATTCTGAACCTGCTCCAGGAACAGAATGCCGAAAACGCCGTCCATACCATGATGACTCTGGGCGGCGTGCCCTGCCTGTGCCGGCTCGGGTTCTCCGCGGGCCCGGCGTCCGAGGCCGCGCATATCCTGAACCTGCCCGGACCCTGGTATCTGCTCACGGAACCGGAAGTCAGGGATCTGGCCGCCCATGGCTACCTGAGCCAGGACCCGGAAGTCATCCGCTTTACTTCCTATATGCGCGAGCGCCAGCTCAGGCCCGCGGAGGAAGTGGAGGAAACCGTCAGCCGCATGTGGCTGGACTGTCTGGAAATGGATGATTCCTTTGATCTCATGGAAGACATCGCGCCGCGGTATCATCTCCGGCATATGGAGAATCCGGGACAGCTCATGGACTTCCTGGACCGCCTGAAAGCGTTCGCGGATGCTGTTCCCCGGGTAAGCCTGCACGGCTTCCGGCCCTCGCTTCTGCATCCGGAAATCCCCATTCCCGTCGTGGGCCGGAACGATCCCTGCCCCTGCGGCAGCGGGCTGAAGTATAAAAAATGCCACGGCAAGCCCGGCATCTGAGCACAGGGAAAGCGAAAAACCTGCCATCGCTGGCAGGTTTTTTTCATGCCGCCGGCCCCTTTCCGGCCTGTTATTTCCTGTTTTTCAGCCATCCGATCAGGCATGCAATGGCCGCTTCCACGGAAACGAGGGCTGCCACAAGGCTCTTCCCGTACATCCGGATATTGCCCGCCACGCCCTCTGCATTTTCTGCCACAGCACGCTGAATATCCCCGTGCCGGATGACGGCCAGTACGATCATGCCCAGTGCAAGGCATGAAAAGAAAATGCCCATAGCGCCAAGGACTTTCCGCCACGGCTCTCCCCGCACCTTCCGGATGGCAGAAACGCCAAGGGCGTGCAGGCATGCCGCCAGCCATATCCCGGCCGCTGCGATCATAAGCAGCAGGGCATAATAATACCCGTAAATACTGCCCTCATACCACTGGGAATAGGTCAGGCCTTCGTGGTGCATCTCCCGCCAGGCCTGTGACAGAATGACTGCCGCCACGATAAGCAGCAGAGTGGCCGCTGCTGCTCCGGCCACCGGCCAGAGTTTCTTCTTTCCACTGCCTGTATTGCTCATATTCCTTTACCCTCCAGCTTCTGCAGCGTCCACGCGTCCCTGACGCCCTGATAGAACTCGTCCAGCACACGGCTGAATACACTGTCCCTTTCCATGCACACGCTCTCGAACAGTGTCATGCAGGAACGCACTTTCAGCACATCCGGAAACCCGAAGATCTTTTCCGGATCCCGTTCAGGCTGTGCAAGAAGCGCCTGGGTAATTTCCAGCAGCCGCGCTCCCAGCACAGGATCCGCCAGATACGCTGCGGCCTCTTCGCGTCCGCTGATCCCGAAATACTCGGATGCAGAGCTGCTCCCGAGTCCTTTCAGCTGAGGAAACACAAACCAGATCCAGTGGCTTTCCTTGCGCCCGTTCCGGACTTCATTCAGGGCTTCCTCGTAGTAATACGCCTGTTCCTTCACAAAGCGTTCCAGCTGAAATCCCATACAGGCTTCCTTCCTTTCCCGGACCGGGCCGCATGCAGCCTTTCCCGCCTCATCCTGTATTTCGCACTGCGGCCCTGGAATCCTGTCTGCAAAACATGTAAAAAGCGGCACCAAAAACAGTGCCGCTCCCATGTTTCCGAAATCACTGCCTGATCAGAACTTCAGAAGCATTTTCAGTCTGCCGCTGAGCCGGAATCCCGCCACAATATGATGCATACCGCCGCAGCATCTGCACTCGCTCGAATATCTGTAAAGGCAGTCCGAAGGGTTCAGCCGGACATGGTATGTACTGTTGATGCACCTGCGGCAGATATTGTCACCGAACCTGCGCCGGATGCGTTTGGTGGTCATCACTTTGCTTTCACCGCCCTGCTTTGGATATCTGCGGCTGCCTCCATGCAATCTGAGCGCATGCTTATGCGCTTTCCCTGCCTTCATCAGCCTCTGTGGATTTTCATTCTAAACAAAAATCAGGAATAAGTCCACTCAAACCCGGTCGAAAACAGAGAAAAATCATTGTATTTCAACGTTTGCCATGCTCTGCACAGATTTTCATCGCATATTCCGCTGCGCGATCACGTTTCCGCTTCTTCCGGATGCTCAATCCGCTTCCCGCCGAGCCAGCAGTCCAGTACCTTTATTTCATGGATCCGTTCCGGATCTGTCGCAAAGGGATTTTCCGAAAGCCGGACAAAGTCCGCCAGGTATCCCGGCGCGATTCTTCCCTTGGTCTTTTCCTCAAAGCTGGCCTCTGCCCCGCGCCAGGTAAAGCTGTCCAGTGCTTCCTGGACAGAGAATGCCTGCTCCGGCAGATACGGTCCTGTCCCGTCCAGGGACGTGCGCGTAATTGCACACTGGATGCCTTCCATGACGTCCGGCAGTTCCACCGGGCAGTCCGAACCGTTGGACACGCTGACGCCGCCGTCCAGAAGGGTCTTCCAGCTGTAGCTGGAAGCGGCCAGTTCCTCACCGGCGCGGCATTCCACAATATGGTTGTCGTAGTCCAGAAAGATGGACTGGGCGTATACGTGCAGCTGCATGTCCCGGATGCGTCTGAGCTGATCCGGGCGCGTGATCTGGCAGTGCACGATACCGTGCCGGTGATCCCTGCGCGGGCAAAGTGTCTGCGCATGTTCCATCGCATCCAGTACTCTGTCCAGACAGGCATCCCCGATGGCATGCACGGCCAGCTGCATGCCATGCGCATGGGCCATGGAAACCATTTCCCGCAGAATCGCATCCGGGTACAGGGAGAATCCGCATGTGTCCGGCGCGTCCGCATAGGGCCGGCTCAGATGTGCCGTCCGGCTTCCCAGGGACCCGTCCCCCAGAAGCTTGACGGGGCCGATCCGGAACATGTCATCTCCCGTGCCGGTCCGCGCGCCGGAAGCGAGAAACGCTCTTAAACTTTCCGGATCGGTGAACTGCGCCTGTTCATTGACACGCACCGTCAGCTCACCCTCTGACGCCATCTCACGGTAGACCTCATTGATCATCTCCCAGGGCAGGCCCTGGAACACCTGATAGTCGTCTGTCTGCACGCTGGTGATGCCGTAGCGGTTCACGGCCCTGCAGGCCCTGCGCAGCATATCCCGGATTTCCCGGCGTCCCGGCACGGGCAGCACACGCTGAGCCAGTTCCATGGCGTTGTCATACAGCCGTCCGTCCGGCATGCCCCCGGACATGCCGATCTCCCCGCCTTCAGGGCATGCCGTGTCCGCACTGATACCCGCCGCTTCCAGGGCTCTGGAATTAAGCACGCAGCAGTGCCCGCAGGCGCGGGTCAGCATGATGGGCACATCCCTGGAGACAGCATCCAGGTCATGCCGGTCAGGCATGCGCTTTTCATCCGAGAACAGGTCCTGGTTCCAGCCGCGTCCGACCAGCCACTGCCCGTTTTCGGGCATCTGCCGTGCGAGACAGGACCGGACATGATCCAGCAGTTCCCGAAGGCTTCCGGAATGCGGCGCGAGCTGCATGGTACGCAGCACGTTTCCGAAACTGAGCAGATGCATGTGCGAATCATTGAAGCCCGCGCACACAAAACTGCCGTTCAGGTCCACGCGCTCGTCCGCGTCCGCCGCGGCAGAAAGCATATCCTCATTCCCGCCCACCAGGCAGAAGCGCCCGTCTTTCACCACGAAGGCTTCCTGAAGCGGAAACGTGCCTGTATAGACGCTGGCATTGTAATAGACTGTTTTCATGGTTTCCCTCCGTCTTCCGGCTGAGCGGGATGCGTCAGGAGATCATCTTCCGGGCAAACTCGGCAGCCGCGCGCAGATCCTCTTCATTCGGCCGGCCCTTGTGCAGGCTCTTGAATTCGCCTCTGCAGTGGAATTCGTGCTCATCCACTTCAATCCCGACCTTTTCCGCTTCCGCCCGTACCTTTTTATAGGTGGAATTCAGCATGGCGGCCGAGCCGAAATTCACAATCCGGCCGACCAATTTCCTGTCCAGGGAGCGGATAAAATTTCTTACCTCAGGATCGATGGAGAAGGCGTAATACGAGTTTCCGAGAAAAAGAAGGTCCACCCGTTCCGTCACGGGCACCGAGATGGGCTGCGCTTCCACGCCAATTGCCGCGGCAACCGCCTCGGCGAGACGCCGCGTATTGCCGGTCTTGGTATAGTATCTGACTGCGATTTTCATGATGTTTTCCTTTCTGCCGGTTTACCGGTCTTCTGTTCCGCCCGCCTACAGGGACTGCTCCAGGCGGTCCAGCTCCTGAGCGAAGCTGTCATCATTGTGGTCCATCATCTTCCCGCGGAAGACATGATACGGAACCACCTTTACATCATTGACCTCATAATGGTCAAAGGCAATGCCATGTTCCGGAACCCGCACCCTGCAGCCGAACACGGTGATGAGAAGGCCCGAGCCCCGGCCCCATTCCGCAATAAATTCCCAGGCGGGCACCAGATCTTCCTCGTCCAGCTCCAGTCCCAGTTCTTCCCTGACTTCCCGCACCGCCGCTTCCTTCAGGGATTCCCCGGAACGCACGGATCCGCCCGTCGCATCCCACTTGCCGGCATAGTACCGGGCCTTCAGGGAACGCTGCTGCATGATATACATGCCCTCGCCCTTTCCGGGCTCCGGGCTGTCCGCCGTTTTCAGGATCACCAGGACATGCTGGAAGAAATCCCCGCGCTCCACCGGCGCGTGCTTGGGCACGCCTGTTTTCCTGAGAACGCCGTCCCGGGTATACACATCCCTGTACTCCATCTCCTGACCCTCTCTTTCGGTTCCGGAATCATCAGCCGAGCGACGCCATGACAATGAACCCTGCAAGCGTTACCAGCGTGGACAGGGACAGAACCGATGACAGATACACGCGCTGCTGCTCATCCCTGGAAAACAGCGGCAGTACGTAGGGCGGCGGCAGCAGGAACATGAGCCATACAGCCCGGTCCCATTCGGCACCCGGCCAGAGAATACGGAACAGGCTCAGCATTCCGAAGCCGAGCACCGCCATGATCATCAGGCGCAGACCGACCGAGCGCAGCGCCTCACTCCATGGTATATCCCGGAACACCAGGTCATACCCGATGGAAATCAGGATCAGGCAGCTCACGGGTGCCGAAATGAAATCCGTGCAGGCATCCAGCACGCTCGCCGCCCCGGAGGGCACCAGCGCCTGATACAGCCCGCTCACACCCAGAATCACGCCGCAGACAATCGCAAGGATGATGGGCGACAGCGCCATCTCCCGCAGCAGCCGGCGCGCTGTGGGGGTTTCACCCTCGCCCACGCCGATAAGCACCTTGTACAGGGTGAACACGAAGAGTACCTGTCCGAGATCGATCCGGGCAAAATCCGCCAGGTGCGCACTTCCATACAGAAGCGTATACAGCGCATATCCGAGCATGCCGGCCTCAAACCCGGTGGTAAGGAACGGCACAAATTGACTGCGCAGCCCCAGAGGCGGCCCCAGCCATTTTCCCGCAAGCCAGGCCAGGATGCACAGAAGAAACATCAGAAGCGGAACCACAAGCGTCGCCAGCGAGTATTCCGCTGTGGCAAACGTATGCAGCAGTACCGCGGGAAGGCCTATGGACACAGCCACCTTTTTCAGCGCATCCACGCCTTCCCGGGTGAGTATCTGACGCTTCCGGCACAGCATGCCGATCAGCAGCATCAGGATGACCGGAAGGATGATCCTCAGCACTTCCGCAAAGCGTTCCAATCAGCTCACCGCCTTCCACAGATGTCCGGAATCCCCGCGTTTCAGCTCAGTTCGACAGACGCACACAGTTCATCGTGCAGTTCGATGTCCGCTTTCCGCTCTCCGGATGCCAGGCGGTACGCTCCTTTGAACCCGGTAAAGGTCACCCATCCCTCCGCGTCAGCCGTCAGTGTCTCATGGGTTTCCCACTCGCCATGAATCAGCTGCTTCAGGGCATGATAGGAAGGCTTTTCACTGTTGTCCTCATGCACAAACCCGGAGGGCGCCTTCAGCCAGCATCCGTCATTGAAATCCCAGGTGGTAATGGCTTCCACCAGCGGATGGCTGAAGAGCACGGAGTACATTTCCGCGATTTCCCTCGCCTGGCGTTCCTCGCCTTCCGGCGTGCTCGGCCATTCATTTACCTGCCAGTCATTCAGGTCCACAATATGCGCCGGCATGATATCGCCGGAAATCAGCGTGTTCTCCGTGAAATGAATCGGCAGGTGAAAGCGTGAGAACCTCTCCAGCACATCCTGAAGCTTTTCCAGACCCCAGTAGCCCTGATGCTGATGGCTCTGAATGCCGATGGCGCTGATGGGCACACCCGCCTCCAGCAGGCCTTCCAGCAGGATTTCATAGGAAACGCTTGTGTTGAAATCATTGATCAGGAGCACCGCGTCCGGATTGGTCTCCCGCGCAGCGGCGAACACTTCCTTCACCAGACGGATCCGGCCCATGTCCTTGCAGATACGGGTGATGGCGTTGTCATACTTGTCAAAGACCGGCATGATGACCACTTCATTGATCACGTCCCACATGTCGATCACGCCCCTGAACGCGCTGACCTCCCGGTGAATGCGCTCGATCTGGCGGCGGAAGATTTCCTCATTCGAATACTGCATGAGCCACGGAGCGCAGACGGTATGCCAGCAGAGCGGATGTCCCTTGACCTGCACGCCCGCGCTTCGCAGCCACTTCGCGGCCTCCATGGTCTCCGCATACGCCGTCTGGCCTTCCACAGGCTCATACCGGCCCCAGTAGAACGGCAGGGTGCCGTAATTGAACAGGGCCTTCCACTTTTCCATGCGCTGTGCGAGAAACGCCTTCTTTTCCGGGTCCTGGGTCTTCATCATGGCCACGGTGTCAAAGGCGCCGCATCCAAAGAGAAAATCGTGCGAGACCTGATCTGCCTGCACAGTGCACCCCGATGCCGGCGTACCGTCCGCGTTCATGATGCGCAGCCTTGCCTGGGCCTGACGATGTTTCAGTTCACTCATTCCTGTTTCCGCCTCTTTCTCTCCGCAGGATATTCCGTATCAGTATGCTATCATGAATATCAGAAATCACAGTATTTTTCAACAGCGTTCCACAATTCCTGTCACGCTTTCCAGAGCAGACGGTTCTCCTCGATCAGCGCCTGCAGCGTGCCCTGAGCGCTGAGCCAGCTCAGGTAGGACCTGACCGTGCTTCCGACGAGCGCGTGCTGCTCATATGTCATGGTCAGGCTGTAGCGCTCAAACAGCCGCTTCAGTATCTCTTCAGAGGACATGGGCTCCAGGCACATGTCCGCAATGGTCTGTGCGATTTCGTATACCTTCTCCATGTTCCTTTTCGCCAGGGGCGCGATATTCTCTGCCGGCTCCGCATGCGCCGGAATGAACAGCCGTGCCTGCATTTCCTGAACCGCCTCCAACGTGGACAGGTATGCTCCCACATCCACGAGGAAACTGATCTGGTATTTGTCCAGCGTCGCCTGGCTGGACAGGCAGTCCGCGAGATACACCACACCCTCCGCTGTGCGGAACCCGGTCATATCCCAGGAATGCCCGGGCAGGGGGATCATGCTCATGCCCTCCGGAAGGCATGACACCGTGAGCAGATTTACCGTGCAGCCCTGGGCCATCAGGAACTTGTGCCGCAGTTCCCCCGGCGGAAACCCGCCATAGAGGAAAGCCGGTTCGAGCACGGGATGTTCCGTGAAATCACGTTCAATGCCCGGCGCATAGACCCGGCAGCCTGTCTGTTTCTGCAGATACTGATTCCCTCCGATATGGTCCGCGTGGGAATGCGTGTTATAGACAGCCTCCAGGGTCCATCCGTTTGCGTTCAGGATCCGCATGACCTTTTTCCCGGCATCCCGGTCATTGCCGCTGTCAATCAGACACACCCGGTCCCCGGATATTCTGACCAGCCCGATTTTCGCCGGACTCTCGATATAATAGCCATGCTCTGATACCTGAATCAGTTCGTACATACTGCCCCCTGATGATACGGCGCAGGCATACACAAGTTTTTTCTGCCGCGCGCTTCCTTTTCCGGATTCCGCTTCGTGATCTGCCCGGATTCCGCCCAAAACTGCCTGCCGGGGATATAGTCGGAATTCTATACGCAACCGCGCATATTTGCAACCATGTGCCTTTATGGAAAAAAGGCCTGGCGGTGAACCCGATATTCACCACCAGGCCT